>DRLW01000225.1 GCA_011375275.1 Bacteroidota bacterium | reverse complement strand
GAGCGGCAAATATGGCGTGACACCGCTCCAGCGGGGTCACGAGAAGAAAGCACCTAAACCTTGCGAAGGCTCAAAGCCTTCGCAAGGTTCTGTCAATCGTGCCCCCCAAGTCGACAATCCCTCCAATGTACTCCGGAAAGATGCAGACGTTCGGAGCAGGCGGTATTTCGTTTCGCTGCTGTACTGCCGCGGGAGCGGAAAATGTGGCGTGACACCGCTCCTGCGGGGTCACGAGAAGAAATTACTACACCCGAAAAACTGTATAATATTCTGCAACACTGAGGAGTGAAGTTCGTCCCCCAAATGATACACAAGAACCACGATTATCAATATCTGTTCGTTTTTGGAGAATCATTATGTTGTTATCATTTTTCCTATCTACCATGCTTTTTTCTGGCTCTCTTCTGGCTGTTACAGAGGGTGAGCCATTAACCCTGAAGCAGGTTCTCGATATAGCCATGCGCAATAACCCGCAACTGCAGCAGGAAAAGATACGTGCTTACCGCGCACGTTCTGAGCAGTGGTCCGGGCTGGGTTTCTACAACCCGGAATTTACATTTCTCAAAGAGGGTATCGAAACGGCTGGCACAACGGGCTATGTAGAAAAACGCCTGACTTTGCGCCAAAACATCGACTTCCCTCTGAAAAGCCTGTTTCGCACCAGACAGCTACGCGCCGTGACGCGCAATACCGAAGCTATGGTTCGGCAGCGCAAACTGGAGCTCGTGGCTTCTATAAAAAAAGCCTACATGCAAGTCACCTATGCCATGAAAATCCGCAAACTGCGGCAACGCGAACACACGATAGCCGAACATCTGGTTTCTGTCAGCCGGCAGCGGTTCGAATCAGGCGATGCCTCGGAAATCGAGCTGCTCAAAGCAGAGCTGCAACTGCTGCAAGCGAAGAATCACCTGGCCAACACGGAAAATCTCTGGCATCAGGCCCGGTACAACCTGTTTGAAATGATGGGTTTGACACCCGATGAGCAGAGCTATGACATCGCTTTTCCAGACACACTCTACTCGATTGACATCGAAGTTACCGAAGATGATCTGCTCAAAAAAATAGATGTCATGCCGGTTTACATCGCGTCACAGCATGCGATACAGGCTTCACTTCATGAAAAACGTGCAGCCCTGAGCAGCTGGTTACCGGATATTTCCATCAGCGTGTACCGGCAGGACTATGGTTCGGGCTATAATTTCTTCGGTTTCGAAGCCGGTTTCAGCATCCCGCTATGGTTTTTCGGCAATCAGAAAATAGCGCATTCACGGGCGGAAGCCAGTTATCGGCGGGCGCATGTCGAACGATCTGCCATACGCCTGCGCATGAAAAAAGAAATTGAGCTGGCCTGGCACCGCTATGTAAAAAACCGGGAAATCCTGAATCGTTATGGACAGGATATCCGCGAAAGAACCCGAAAGCTGCTGCAAGCCACCGCAGAAGGATATGAACTTGGCGAGGTCGATCTGCTCGATCTGCTCGATACCCAACGGACCTGGCTGCAGAGCGAACAACATTATTACGACGCCCTGCGCGACTACTACTTCAGCCTGATCGAACTGGAACAATACGTCGATCGGGAACTGGTATTCAATTGATATCAATCCAGATTTTTTGAAAACCAGCACAGCATGCAAGGCCTATGGGGGAACTGAAAAATTTCGCCACAGAGAGGCAAACTATCGATTCATTTTTTTGGAGTTTAATCATGTCGATAAAACATCTACCTGTATTTCTGCTACAAATTTCTTTTCTGCTCTCCTGCGGCAGCGATGGGCCAAAGGACACAGCAGGCGATGAAATGACCCTTCCACCTTCCATGCGCGAAGCATCGGAAGACAGTACGCAGATTATCCACTTAACGGCAACTCAAGCGGAAAATCTGAAAATCAAAACCATGACTGTATCTCGTAACAAAGCACAGTACCCCATTGCCGTGTCAGCCATCGTCGAACCAGCTCCGGATCATATTACTATTCTCAGCGCACCGATTGAGGGCGTTGTGGTAAAAATCATGGCACACGAGGGCGAGAGTGTACGCCGGGGGCAGCCTTTGCTCGAGCTTGAAAGCCTGGAGTTCTCCGACCTGATCGCCGCCTTTATCCAGAACCGTACCGAGGAAAATTTCCGTAAAAACCAGCTCCAGCGCATGCAGAGCCTGTTTGAACGCAAAATCAAATCACGCAAGGAGCTGGAAAAAGCACAAACCGAATATGAGCGGGCACGCGCGGCGCTGCACGGTTCTATCGCCCGGTTGCTGGCCGTGGGAGTCGATGAACCGGAACTGACTGAATGGCTCAACAACACCCGCAAACATCCCCACCTGACAGTTCGCGCAAGCATGGACGGCGTCATCACCGAGCATCTGATCGACATCGGGCAGGCGGTCAACCGCTACGACCGGATTGGCACGATCATCAACCCGGCTCGGGTGATGATACGCGGTTATGTCTCGCCCGAGGATGCGGATTTCATCGCCCCCAGGAGCAAAGTCACTATTTCGCTGGGCAATCAATCCACCGGCAGTGTCGAGAGCAGCGTACACGCCATCGTGCCGGTGCTCGACGCCATGAACCGCTCAGTCACGGTCACCTGCTTCGTCGAGAACCCGGCCGACTGGCTCAAGCCTGGCCGTAATGTGCGTATGCAGATTCAGGGTGTAACCCCGGAGGCTGTTCATCTGATCCCCTTCCGGGCTGTGGTCTATGATGGCACACAGCCTGTGGTTTTCGTCCAAAAAGACCAGCAGAATTTCGAAAAGCGCCCCATTACTATCGGCCGCATCACCGGCGAAACCGTCATCGTTACCGGTGGGCTGAACAACGGCGACCGTCTGGCTGTTTCCCAGGTTTTTTCCCTGAAAGCCCTGAGCCGTTTGAGCGAATTTGCAGAAGAATAAACCAGATCGAGCACAGAAGAATTTCGAAGGATACCCATGCTAAACCGTATTATAGATTTCAGCCTCCGGCAAAAATTTGTCGCAATTTCCCTCGTCGGTCTGATGGCGATTGCCGGCTGGAAATCGCTGACCGACATACCGATCAACTCGCTGCCGGATGTAACGCCGGTTCAAGTACTGGTCATCACCAAGGCCGGACGGTACTCTCCCTATGATGTCGAGAAACTGATCAGCTTCCCGATAGAAACCGCCATGAGTGGCTTGCCATCGGTAAAAGAGGTGCGCTCCATCTCGCAGTTTGGCCTTTCTGCCGTTACCGTAGAGTTCGACGAGGGTACGGACATCTACTTTGCACGCCAGCTCGTCAGCCAGCGCATCCAGAGCATCGTTGACGAGTTGCCGGATGGTGTCTCTTCGCCGCAACTGGGGCCTATTTCCACAGCTCTCGGAGAAATCTTCCAGTATGTCGTTCGGGGAGAAAACTACTCCCTTACAGAACTGCGCACGATCCAGGACTGGCTGATTGCCCCGCAGTTGAAAAAGATCCGCGGTGTCACCGAAATCAACTCTTTTGGTGGTTTCGTCAAACAGTATGATGTGATTATCAACCCGGGCAAGCTGCGCAACCTCAACATCGGCCTCACAGAGGTGATGGATGCGCTGGCCAGCAACAACAGTGTTTCCGGCGGTAACTATCTTGAGCACAACCGCGAGCAGTACATCATCCGCGGCTTCGGACAGATCCGCTCGATCACCGACATCGAAAATATCGTCATCACCCGTCTCCAGGATCGGCCGGTTTTTCTGCGTGAAATCGCGCGGGTACAACTTGGCAAACAACTGCGCCAGGGCGCGGTCACCCAGGACGGTAAAGGAGAAATCGTCACCGGAATCGTGATGATGCTACGGGGTTATAACGGCCGTGAACTCATCCAGCAAATCCGCGAAAAAATCACGGAAATCAACAAGAGCTTGCCTGAAGGCGTGCATATTGAACCGTTTTATGACCAATCCGACCTCATAGACAGGACCACGCATACCCTGACAACCAACCTGCTTGAAGGTGGGTTTTTGGTTATTGCAGTGTTGCTGCTTTTGTTAGGGGAAATTCGAGGTGCTCTCATCGTTGCCATGGTGATCCCTTTGTCTATGCTTTTTGCCTTTATCGGCATGCGTGAATTCGGGCTCGCAGCCAATTTGATGAGCCTCGGAGCCATTGATTTTGGTATGGTCGTGGACGGATCCGTGGTTATGATGGAAAACATCATCCGGCGTCTGCAGCAGGAAGACGGCACGCCTCGCCATATCAAAATCCTGCAAGCTGCCCAGGAAGTCTCTCGCCCGATTTTTTTTGGTGTACTCATTATCCTGATGGTATATATCCCGATCATCACTTTTAGCGGTATGGAGGGTATTCTTTTCCGCCCCATGGCCATTACCGTAGCCACTGCAGTGCTCGGTTCTTTGATTCTGGCTTTGATATTTATTCCTGCCGTAGCCAGCATCGTTTTCCGCAAAGGCAGCAAAATGAAAGAAAACAGGCTGATGACTCTGCTGCGGCCGCTCTACATTCGCGCACTGGAATGGCATCTCAAGCATCCTCGCATTGTCCTGACTTCAGCTGGTCTTATTTTTCTGCTCTCCATCGGGCTGCTGCTGCGCTCCGGGACAGAATTCCTCCCTGAACTCGACGAAGGCTCTATTCTCATCGAACAGATTCGCCTTCCAAGTGTTACTTTAGAAGAATCAGTGGAGAACGCGAACTGGTTAGCCGGGATGTTGAAAAAGAACATCCCGGAAATCCGCACAGTGGTACCGAAAACTGGTCGTTCAGACCTGGCAAACGACTGGATGGGTGTGCATCAGACCGATGTGTGGGTGCTGCTCAAGCCACGGGAAGAATGGCGCGAGGGCATGACGAAAGAAAAGATCATCGAGATGATCGAGCCTTATCTGGCCAGCGAGCCGGGACTATCCTATAACTTCACCCAGCCGATCGCCATGCGTGTCGACGAGCTGACCAGCGGTGTCAAATCCGATATCGCTGTTAAAGTGTTCGGTGAAAGCCTGGAAGTACTCAGTTCCATCGCCAATGCTATCGCTGAGCAGATCGAAAAATTGCCGGGTACAGAAAATTACTATGTCGAGCAGTCGGAGGGCCAGCCATACCTCAATATCATCATCGATCGTGATGCCGTGGCTTCTTTCGGCATCAACGTCGATGATGTTCAGAGGGTAGTTGAAGCCGGGATCGGTGGTATGGCGGTGAGTCAGGTTTTTGAAGGCCAGCGCCGGTTTGATATCGTCGTCCGGTATCCCCAGGCACTGCGCGACAGCTATTCAAAAATCATGGAAATACCTGTGCACCTGCCTGACGGTGGCTACATCCCCCTGAAACGTGTAGCTCACATCGCTGCGGAAGAAGGTCCGCGCGAAGTCGCACGGGAAAATGGCTCGCGGCGTACCATAATCGGTGCCAATATTCGCGACATCGATATAGGAAGCTACGTCGCAGCACTGAAAAAAGCCATCGAAGAAAATGTCCATATCCCCGCTGGATACTTTCTCGAGTTTGGCGGCTCTTTTGAAAACCAGCAGCGAGCCATCAAGCATCTGTTTCTGGTCGTACCATTGACCCTGCTGATTATCGTCGGGTTGATGTACATCATGTTCGGTGAGATTCGATACGTGTTGCTGATCTTCATAAACCTGCCTTTTGCGCTCAGCGGAGGAATTTTCATGCTCTGGATTCGTGGCCTGTATCTTTCGGTGACAGCGAGCATCGGCTTTATCGCACTATTCGGTGTGGCAGTGTTGAACGGCATCGTATTGGTCGAGCATCTGAACGAACTGCGCGCAAAGGGCTATCCCCTGCGGGATGTGGTCATAAAGGGTGCCGCAGACCGGCTGCGACCGGTACTGATGACCGCCCTTGTTGCCAGCATGGGATTCATCCCGATGGCTTTCAACGTCGGGCCGGGCTCTGAAGTGCAGCGTCCTCTGGCTTCGGTGGTCATCGGCGGTCTGATTACCGCAACATTTTTGACCTTGTTCGTCATTCCGATTCTGTATAATTATATCAGTGCACGCTCCACCAGCTCACCAAACAACAAAGAACTAACCTGAGCGATTTATTTGGGACAAAAAAGCTGTTCAGATGGATTGATAAATTCTATTTTCCGTATCTGCGGTCAGTTCGTCATGGATTGTTTTAATCCATAATTTGTCCGTATTATAGTCGGGTGGTTCCTTTCACTCAGCTAACCGGGCCTGGTGCAGATATGGAGAGAGCTTCTAAACCTTGCGAAGGCTTTGAGCCTTCGCAAGGTTCTGTCAATCGTGCCCCCAAGTCGCAAATTCATCCAGTATACACCGGCAAGATGCAGGCTTTCGGGGCAGGCGCGGCATCGGGTTTCGCTGGTGCACTGCCGCGGGAGCGGTAAATGTGGCGTGAGAGAGGCAACCTTGCGAAGGCTTTGAGCCTTCGCAAGGTTCTGTCAATCGTGCCCCCAAGTCACAAATTCATCCAGTGTGCGCCGGAAAGATGCAGGCTTTCTGGGCAGGCGGCATCACGTTTCGCTGGTATACTGCCGTGGGAGCGGTAAAAATGACGTGACACTGCAGGAGAGGGGTCACGAGAGGCAACCTTGCGAAGGCTTTGAGCCTTCGCAAGGTTCTGTCAATCGTGCCACCAAGCCGTCAATTCCTCCAGTGTGCCCCGGCAAGATGCAGGCTTTCGGGGCAGGCGGTATCGCGTTTCGCTGGTGCACTTGCCGCAGGAGCGGAAAATGTGGCGG
>DRLW01000224.1 GCA_011375275.1 Bacteroidota bacterium | reverse complement strand
TGGAACAAACAGGCAGAAAAACTCTTTGGCTGGCAGGCAGATGATATCCTGGGAGAGCATTTTTATTCTTTTCTGATTCCGGGCAATATCCAGGAAATCGAACGGCATGCTTCTTTTTTCGCAGACCCGCTGCCGGAGCGTTTCCAGACCGTGGAGAATAAATCCGTCGAGGCTATCATTACCTGCAAAGACGGCAGCCAACGGGATGTCGAGCTGGTCAAATGGCGTACACAGGCCGGGGACACGGTTGTGTATAACGTTCTCGCCCGCAATATCGAGAACCGCAAGCGCGCGGAAAAAATTTTTGAAGAATCACACCACCAAAACAAAAGACTGCTCGATGCCATCTCTCTGATCCTCATCGAAATCGATTCATCCGATAAAATCATCCGCTGGAACAAAGCGGCTGAAAAAGCCTTCGGGATTTTTCAGGAAGACATCATCGGCAGGAAATTCGTCGATTGCGGCATCGAATGGGAGTGGAGTGAAATCCTCGCCCAGCTTGCTGACACGCGCAGGAACGACAGGCAGACTGTGCTCAACGATGTCATCTTCAAGAATGCCGAGGGCAAGGACGGCTATCTCACGGTCGCTATCAACCCTATCGTGGATGAGGGACATGTGCACTCCGGATTTCTGCTGCTGGCGACCGATATCACCGAGAAAAAAATTCTTGAAATGCAGTTACACCAGGCGCAGAAGCTCGAATCCATCGGTCAGCTCGCTGCAGGCGTCGCCCACGAAATCAACACACCGATACAATACATCGGTTATAACATAGACTTTCTGCAAACCACTTTTGAGCAGCTCAAAGAGTTTTATCACCGCATGGAAAATGTTTTCCGGCAAGCGCAGGAAAGCACCGAGGGCCAGGCCCTGTTCAAAGATGTAAGCGATTTTTTCGAAGACAGTTACCTGCAGGAATGTATCGAAGAAACTCCGGATGCCCTCGAACAGTCTCTGGCCGGAGTCAACCAGGTGTCCCGCATCGTGTCAGCGATGAAGGAGTTTTCCCATCCCGGCACATCCGAGAAAAAACCGATCAACATCAACGACGCGATCAGAAATACCCTCATCGTTGCGCGCAATGAGTACAAATATGTCGCAGAAGTCGTCACCGATCTGGACGAGAATCTGCCTCCCGTACCCTGCATGCCGGGTGAGATGAATCAGGTTCTGCTGAATATCATCATCAACGCGGCCCATGCCATTGCCGATGTCGTCGGCGATGAGGGAACAGAGAAAGGCACGATCACGATCAGCACGCGCAACGGCGGTGATTTCGTCGCTATCGATATCGCCGACACCGGCTGCGGGATTCCGGACAGCATCACGCCGAAAATCTTTGACCCGTTTTTTACCACCAAAGAAGTGGGCAAGGGCACCGGGCAGGGCCTGGCCATCGCCCATGACGTGATCGTCGAAAAGCACAACGGCTCGATTACCTTCGAGTCAAAGGACGGCGAGGGTACGGTTTTCCATATCTGTCTGCCTCTCGAATATGAACCTGAGGCTGAACCCGTGACCCGCGTACTGGATTGAATAGTTCGTAGCAAAAAAAATAGAATGATGCAAAAAACCACCGTACTCTTTGTCGATGATGATCCGAGCTGCCTGGCTGCGATACGCAGGCTGCTTCTGCCCATGCGGCGGTATTGGGATCTGCACTTCGCAGGCAGTGGCCGGGAGGCCTTGCAGTTTCTGCGTCACAATCCCTGCGATGTCATCGTCACCGACATGAAGATGCCTGAGATGGACGGGGCGACGCTGCTGAATAAAACGATCGAAATCCAACCGGACATGGTACGCATCATGCTCTCCGGCCATTCCGAAAAACAGCGCATCATGGACGCCATCGGCCCCATGCACCAGTTTCTCGCCAAGCCCTGTCCGGCCGAAAAGTTGATCAGCACCATCAACCGTACCGTGGCGTTGCGACGGATCGTCAAGAACGAAAAGCTCAAAGGGGTCGTGTCCAAGCTGGAATCGATCCCCAGTTTGCCGGAGCTCTACACAGAATTGAGTGCAGAGATCAACTCTCCAGACGCCAGCCTGTCGCGGGTGGCCAAAATCGTGGCCCGCGATCCGGGCATGACAGCGAAAATTCTCCAGATCATCAATTCAGCTTATTTTGGCCTGCCCAAGCGTGTGCAAAACATCCAGCAGGCCGTCAACCTGCTGGGGATGGAGATCATTTCCGCGCTGGTGTTGAATACGCAGATTTTCTCAGAGTTCAAAATAAGGGACAGCAAAACCTTTTCATCAGAATCTCTCTGGCAACACAACATCAACGTTGCCCTGACAGCCAAAGCCATCGCCGGCGAGGCGGGCTGTTCCCGTGATGTGCAGGATCAGGCTTTCATGGGAGGAATGTTGCACGATGTCGGCAAGCTGATCCTGCAGACCACGTTCCGAGATGAGTATGATGAAGTCATCCTCGCTGCTGCTGAAGCAGAAACCAGCTTGTGGCAGGCCGAGCTGCAGTACTTCGACGCCTCGCACACAGAAGTGGGCGCGTACCTGCTCGGGCTGTGGGGGCTATCCGATGAGATCATCGAAATCGTTGCTTATCATCATCTGCCGGGCTATGGCTACAACACAGATTTCAATGCGCTGACTGCGGTGCATATCGCCAACAGTCTCGATGCCGAGGTCAACAAGATCTATCCGCTCGTCCGGAGTTGCGGGCTTGACAAAGAGTACCTCGACTCCCTGAGCATCGACAGTGAGTATGAGCGCTGGCAGCAGATTTATCAGCAAGTAACCGGGAACGAGTACAGTGGAGAAGCAAAAAATCCTCATCGTTGATGACGATGTCAACATGCTGGCCGCGTACAAACGCAAACTGAGCTTTTCTTATCAGATCGAAGTGGCTCAGAATGGTGTTCTCGGCCTTCAGGTGTTGGAAAGGAAAGGTCCGTTCCCGGTGGTGATTTCCGATTTTCGCATGCCGAAAATGGACGGTTTGGCCTTTCTCTCCAAAACCAAAACCATCTGTCCGGACACTGTGCGCATCATGCTGACCGGGCATGCAGACCTGAACACTGCGATCGCCGCTGTCAACGATGGTCATGTATTTAAATTGCTCATCAAGCCGTGTGCACCGGACACACTCAAGCACTCGATCGAACAGGCGATCAGGCAGTTCGATCTGGTCCAGTCCGAGCGTATCCTGCTCGAAGAGACCCTGAAGGGCAGCATCCACGTGCTCTCAGACTTGCTCAGCCTTACCAATCCTATCGCCTTCAAGCAGGCGTCGCGGCTCAAACGCTATGTCCAGCACATGGCCGTGGTCACGGGACTCGATGACATCTGGCAATTCGAGGTTGCAGCCCTGCTGTCGAATATCGGCTGTATTGCACTGCATCCGGAAATTCTGGTTAATATCTATGCCGGCAACCTGGTCAGCGAGGAGGAGAAGGCCATGTATGCCCGCCATCCTGAGGTGGGTCAGAAACTGCTCGAGAAGATTCCCCGGCTTGAGCTCGTCGCCCGCATGATCGGCAAGCAAAATGAAAAATTTCGTGACATCGGCTCATCTTATAAATCGGAAAACGAAAAAAGGGTAGCCATGGGAGCCCAGTTGATTTGTGTGGCGCGAGATTTTGATCAGCTTATCGCTGAGGGCGAAGAAAAAGAAAACGCCCTGGAGCAAATGAAAAAAAACCAGGGCCGCTACAACCCCGAGCTGGTCCAGGCTCTGCACAGTTTCGACCTCGAAATCGGCGATTTCATCACGCGTACGATCGAAATCGATGAGCTCGAGATCGATATGATCATCGCAGATGATATCCGATCAAAAAACGGTCTGCTGCTCGTCAACAAAGGCCAGCATGTCACCCTGCCGATTATCGAACGGCTGAAAAGTTTTCACCGCGGCGTCGGTCTCGATAACCCGATCCGCATTCTCTGCACAGGCTGACCCTTTTTCCGCCGCCCTCTCTCTTCACCCCCTTTTTATTTGCCAACCAGCATCCTGTTACGTATATTTCACATTCCTCTGTCCGTGCTCCGCATTCAGCAGCACGCTTCTATTTATCCCGTTACAGGACGATGAAATCTGCCCATGTGTCTGTTGCGAAAAAAAAACACCCTCCTGGCCGCCCTTATTGCCGCTGCCTCGTTTCTGGCAGGCCCGGCACCATCTGATGCCCACACGACCAACACCGGGTACCTGCGCCTTACCCTGAAGAATGACTCCCTGCACATCACGATCACGATCGATATTTCCGACCTCGAACGCGTTTACTCCCTTGATCGCGATAACGACGGCGCCGTCACGAGGGAGGAGCTGCTGGCAGCTTTGCCCGGAATCGAGCACGACATCGCAGAGTCGGTACAGGTTCGCCTGCGCTACCTGCCCATCAGCCTGACCCGCGGCGAGACCACATTTCATGAAGACGACTCAGGCAACCTGTTCATCGATTTTCACTTCCGGCAATCTGTCGCTGAGCCCGGCGGCTTGCTTTTCCTCCGTCTCGACCTGTTCAGCACGTACGGGCAACAGTACGTGATCATCGGTACTTTTACCGGCACAGACATGCAGCGCCAGTTCCTGTTGCGCCATGGCGAGGAGAGCATCCGGCTCGAAAGCAGCGGCCGGGGCAGCCTCGGCCTGTGGAAACAGTTTTATACCTTCATTCTGCTCGGCATCGAACACATCTTCATCGGTGTCGATCATATTTTTTTCCTTATCGGACTGATTCTGCTCGGGGGCAGCATGCGCGACCTGGTCAAGATCATCACGGCGTTCACCTTATCGCACAGCATCACGCTGATACTGGCTGCCATGGAAATCGTCGCATTGCCGGCCCGGCTGGTGGAGTCGGTGATTGCCCTGAGCATCATGTATATCGCTGTGGAGAATTTCTTTCTCAAATCCACAGAATACCGCTGGGCTGTGGCGGGAATATTTGGTTTCGTACATGGGTTTGGTTTTGCCGCGGTGCTGCGGGATATTGGCCTGCCCACCCGCGGGCTGGTCTCATCACTGCTGGCGTTCAATATCGGCGTCGAAGTCGGGCAGCTCGCCATCGTTGTCGTGGTTCTGCCCCTGATCTGGCTGGTCGGAAAAACGGCATGGCGGCGCCAGGTCGTTCTGGCCGGATCAGTGACGATCTTTATTTTCGGTGCCCTGTGGTTCCTCGAACGTGCCTTTGGTTTTGCCGCGGCCTTGTTATGACCGGAGCACTTTCAGAGAATTCATCATGCACGCTTCGACCTTCTCCCGCGCTGTTGTCGTCACGGTACGGAGCAGGCAGAGGGCGCGGCAGGTGGGAATCAGTTCAGTAGTTATCGCCGGTTTGCTGCCCTTCCGCGTAGCGCCGGCCGGGAGCGATGCGGGGCCTGCATCCCCGCATGTGGCTGCAGATTTCCGGGGAAACGGGTGAGATTTTTCCGGGCTTCAAACCCCGGTTGCAGCGAAATTTTCAGAAAATAAATTTGCAGACCAAAGGGAAGCCGATGTTCAACGCACAGGAGCTGAAAAACCGCCTGAATACGGTGCGCTGTTTTGCCATCGACCTGGACGGGACGATCTTTCTCGGCGACAGTTTGTTCGACTGTACGCTCCCTTTCCTCGAAAAAATTTTTGCGAGCCGGCGGCGATATATTTTCGTCACCAACAACTCCTCGCTGGCGCCTGAGGCGTTTCTGGAAAAATTCCGGGCTATGGGGCTGAGGGAGCAACGCGACAGACTGTACACCTCGGCCGATGCCACCGCAGAGTATCTGCTCACCTATGGCCCGGGGCACAGATTGTGTGTATTGGGAACAGACTCCCTGATTCGATTTTTTGAGCAGAAGGGATTTCTGATCGAGCCGGATGAGCCGGATGCCCTGGTGCTCGGTTTTGATCTCGACTTTGATTACAGCCGTCTGCTGCATGCGACACGGCTGGTGCGGCGGGGAGTGCCATTTTTCGCAACGCATCCGGACATGAACTGCCCGGTCGAAAATGGCGATTTCCTGCCTGACTGTGGCGCCATCGCTGCGGCGATCACCGCAGCCACCGGTGTGGGGCCAAAATTTTTCGGCAAACCCTATCCGGCCATGATCGAAGGCATCCTCGAACGCACCGGCGTCGAGCGCAGTGAGCTGGCGATTATCGGCGACAGACTGAGTACGGACATTCTCATGGGGATGAATTCCGAGGTGCTCACGATCCTTGTCCTCACAGGAGAAACGCGCCTGTGCGACTTGCAGAGCACGAAGATCAGACCCAATTTCGTCGTGCCCTCGCTGGCCGACTTGATCGACCTGCTGTGATCAGCAGGTCAGGCCTGCGGAAGCGGGGCAACCGGGGCGTCACACCGTTGGAGCGGTGTGACGAGAGGAGAATAAAACGTTCGTAGTGCACGCTTCAGCGTGCCTCCAATCTGGTGACCCGTTGAACCCAGCAGGCTGCATCCTGGCAACCCGTCAGCCTGACCAGTGCACGCACGCACCTGCATCTGAACCGTCATTCCGGTTTCCCCGCTGGGGAAGACCGGAATCTCCCGGACTCTGGCACGTGCCCGAGAAGATGAGATTCCGGCATTTCGGTGCGTTGGTGCACTGCCCCGCGGAAGCGGGGCAACTGGGGCGTCACACCGCTGGAGCGGTGTGACGAGAGGGCGTACGTAACTACAATATTTATCGCGACTTATTCTCAAACGAACAGTTTGCTCAAGGATAACCGGGCACATTAAGGAGTCACACGTGTTTCGAAAAAAAGCTGCATTTCTTCTCTGCGCTCTGCTCTATGGCGGTTTCGCCCTCACTGCGCAGGAAATCAAAACTCTGACCATTCTGCACAGCAATGATCTGCAATCACGCCTGCTGCCCTCCGGCCCGCTGCAGGATTTCACAGCAAAGCAGGCAGGCGATGACTCGACCCGGGGCGGCTTCATTCGCCTGGCGACTGTGCTGCGCGAGCTGCGGGCACGCAACCCGGAAAGCACACTCGTCCTCGACGCGGGTGACGTGATGATGGGAACACTTTTTCACACCGTCGCCCGCCAGCGTGGGACAGAGTATCGCCTGCTCTCCATGCTCGGATACGATGCCGTAACGCTGGGCAACCACGAGTTCGATTTCGGCCCGGACGGTTTGTCGCGCATTCTGCAGTCGGCAGCCCAGGAGTATCCCCTGCCGAAAATCGTCGCGGCAAACCTGCAATTCGACACCACGGCCACGGGTGACGACCGGCTGGAAGCACTTGCCGAAAGTGGAGCCATCGCTCCGTACGTGATCATCGAAAAGGCCGGTTTGCGCATCGGAGTTTTCGGGCTGCTCGGCAACGGTGCAGTGGCTGTCATACGCAACGGCGCTCCGCTGTCTTTTGCAGATGCAAAACTGACGGCGAAACGCATCGCCGGCAAATTGCGCTACGATGAAAAAGTCGATCTGGTCATCTGCCTGTCCCACAGCGGTATTCACAAAGCGCCCAACTCTTCAGCATGGACAGGTGAGGATATTTTTCTGGCCCGGCAGGTTCCTGAAATCGACGTGGTCATCAGCGGGCATTCCCACACCGCGCTGCAAGAGCCGATTTTGATAGACGGCACCGTAGTGGTGCAGGCCGGCACAGAAGCGCGCCATCTGGGCGAGCTGAAGCTGGATATCATCGCCGGGGAAGCGCGCTTCAACTCATGGCGGCTCATCGATATCGACGATCGCATCGTGCCGGATGCGCAAAGCGTCGCGGAAGTCAACGCAGCCATGAAAACCGTAACCGATTCGCTGCTGGCTCCTCTCGGCTATGATTTTGACCAGATCATCTGCGAAACCGATTTCGACCTGCGCCGGCGGACGGCAGATTCGAATATCGGCAATTTGGTCACCGATGCCATGCGCCACGGCGTCGCAGCCGTTGACAGCATGCCGGACATCGCGATCGAGGCGCTGGGATCGTTACGGGCGGATATCCTGCGCGGCGAAACGGGCGTGCAGCAGGTTGCGGATCTGTTTCGCGTCGTGCCCCTTGGCATCGGGTTGAGTGATGAACAGCCCGGCTATCCTCTGGTCAAAATCTGGCTGACAGCTTCTGATATCAAGAAAGCCCTGGAGATCATCACCAGTGTGTACCCCATCCGCGGCAGCTCCTATTATCTGCAACTGTCCGGCATTCGCTTCCGCTACAATCTGAACCGCGTGCTCTTCGACCGGGTTATCGACTTTCAACTCGGAGATGAGGAGAACGGCTACCGCGACGTCGATATGGACTCGCCGCGACTTTACAGCGTGGTCATGACCTCATACATCGCTTCGTTTTTTCCGGTCATCGCCCGGGGCACAGCCGGCATGCTCGATATCATCGCCCGGGATGCGCACGGCAACCCGGTGCAGGACCTGCGCGATGCTCTCATCGACGCCGACCCCGGCACGCCCGGTGTGCAGGAGCTTAAACAGTGGCGGGTTTTCATCGAATATCTGCGCTCGTTCCCGGATACTGACGGCGACGGCATCGCCAACATCCCGGCGGATTATAAAGCAGCACGCGGGCGGATCGTTGCACTGCGTTCATGGGATCCCCGGTTGCTGTTTCGCAACGCCGGTCTGCCGATGTGGGGCATCACAGCGATCAGCTTTTTTGCCCTGCTCGGTATAACGGCTGTTGCTATCGCTGTTTACCGGAAGTTTCTGCGCTGACACGGAGGGGAGAGAATACCGGCAGTGCCAGCGCAGCCAGCACTGCGAGGAGCGGTGTAACAGGAACCCGAAAACGGGCAGCCCCGAACGGGCCGGGCAGAAAGATGAAATAAAAAATGATAACAGCCAGCAGCATAACCACCCCCTTGTGCCGGGAACGCAGCCCCTTCCACAGACCGGCAACAGCGAGGGCGAAAAACAACACCTGCCAGACCATCCCCAGAAGAAAAAACAGAGCCACTTTTCCATCCCGCTGCAGCACGGCGACCAGGCCGGGCAGCAGCCCCTGATCTGCAACCGCGCTGAGCAGGCCCTCGCGTGCATGCCCGGGCCCGTATAAAAAGCGGGCGATATTGACCCTGCCGGGATCGAAGAGCGTGGCCAGCACACCACGTACATGCAGCCAGACATACGCCGGGAGGTGTTGCAACATGGTCTCAATCCCCAACCGCTGCATTTCCGCGAGATAGTCACCCAGGGCCACGCTGTCCGGGTGCACGCGCTCGTGCAGTCGGGCGCGCAAAGTGTCCTGAGCGGCATCCCAGCTCGTTCCCTGCTCCCGGGCGAGGGCCATGCCGCCGCCGTAATAGAGCACATCGAATGCGGTGACGGCAGACAAACCACGAAAACCGTATCGCTCCTGATTGCGCTGCAGCCAGGGCACAAGCAGCAGAAAAACCAGCCCACCCGCGACAACAATTTTGCCCCACATGCCGGCATCGCGCCGGTGCGGTGACAGGGCGAGCACAAGCCCGGCCAGCAACGGCAGGAACTGGGCGATCGGGCGCAGGTAAACCAACACGGCCATGGCGAGGGCAAGCGCCACAGCCTGCAGCCAGCGCCGGTTGTGCAAAAATGCCAGCAAAATAAAAACGAACAGCAGGACGCCTGTCGTGAAAAGGGTCTCACTCATGATGGTGACGGAATAGAGCACTGTCGATGGATCGATGGCCAGCAGCAGGGAAGCAAACAGCGCGGCTTTCTCTCCACCCGTCACTCTGCGCGTGAGATGAAAAACCAGGATGACATTCAGGCTCGAGAGCAGCATCTGCACCACGAGCGCCAGGGCATAGCGGCTTGCACCGAAAAGAGACATGGCGGCCAGAAATACCGGATAGCCAGGCGTGCGCACACTGCCGGTGGGGAAGAGACTGTTCACCTCTGCTTCAAACTCTCCCCTTTTGAGCAGGCGCTCGGCCAGAGCGAGAAATTCTGCACTGTCGCCATCCATTGCAGCCGGCGGGAAGTTGAGCACATAGAAGAGAGCGAGCACACGCAGGATAAGGGCCAGCAAAAAGATTTTCGCCAGCGCTGGGGGAAGCTGCCGGCGCACCCTTATCCAAACACTGCGGTTCTGTGTGGTGAAGCCTGGTTCTCGCATGGGCATGTATTTTTATGGTGAGGGCAGGATCGGCAGCCGATCTCTCAACCGGCAGAGCCGCTGCGCAGGTTTTCTTGTTCCCGGTCCGGGAAATCCCGGTATTTCACTCTTCCGAGCATTTTCTGCCAAAGAAACCCACCGGCCACTGCCAGCGAGGCGATGCCATACTGCATGCTCCGGCGAAAGTCGATCATCGAAGCTTCGGCAAAATAGCG
>DRLW01000223.1 GCA_011375275.1 Bacteroidota bacterium | reverse complement strand
CGTTTGAAATCGAGTTTGGAGATACCCTGCAGCCCAAGCCTGGTCACAGTTTCCATCCCGATCTCAGCGACCTCGTCGTTGTGTACCAGCTCGAGATACGTACTGGCCCCGGACAAACGCGGATAGGTTCTGATTTTTTTCCCGATAAAGGCCCCCAACAGCTTGCGGTCACGGCCGACATAGCTGTGATAGCTGTAGATTTCATCATCACCGCCAAAGATATATTCCTGCAGAATGAAATCACTGCTGATGCCCACGAGCGCTTCCCAGACATTGGTCAGTTCCTGAAAATCTTTGACCAGAAAGCCTTTGTGCGGCCGTTCCTTGAGAAACTTGCGCCAGGGCGAGTCGCGCCAGTCCTTCTTTAAATTCGGTTTGACGAAAATGGGAAATTTGAGAAATTTGCGAATTTCGTCCGGTGAATGCAAGCTGCCGGCAACGATGGATTTTGGGATAGCCAGATCGAGCTCATTGGCCAGATCGATGAACTGGCCCTTGTTGAGAAAAGATTCCAGCAGCGCTTCCTCGGGCAGCAGAAAATGGTAGTACTCGCTCAGGCGCTCGCGATGCTTGGAGACAAAACTCAGCTTGACATCATCCCCATAGTACAGCACCGGTTTCTCCGGCAAAGCAGCAGCAATGGAAATGATTTTGTCGAGGCAGGCTTCTTCCTCACGAAAAGGGTGCGGAATGGTATGATATTCTTTGGTGTATTTTGAAAACTTGACTTCATTGAAGTCCTCATAACGTGCGACGATGACGGGAATACCCGCCAGCCCGATGCTGCGCACGACATTCAAACCGCACAGAGCTACCGCAGGCGTTGTGTACTTGGAAGAGGATTGCATAAAGGAACTCAGCCTTTTCGGTCCTGGTAACTACCCGAATAATCCATAAAGTCGGCAACGAGATGAGAACCATTCGATTTTCAAACGCTCAACAGAGTTCGCGCGCTTAAAAAATCATCCCGTTATCCTGATGTGAAGCGTTCATGTATGAATAATTCGGGTTAAGTGGCTTTCCTGACTTGTTGACTTCTGTATCACTGATCATGTTATGCTGAGATGGCCTGTCCAGGCCTGTGCCCGAGTTGCCCACCCCTGCTCCCCTGATATGTCTGCCACAGAAGTTGTCATACTTTCTGCTTACTGCACTGAAGCGCACTGGGGAAATACGCCCCTGAGTGCCCGCTTTCTGCTGACGATACAGTGGCCCGCAAGAGGAGACCCGGCAGAACAGCACTGGTACAGGAACGGAAGCAGTTTATCCTGAAAAAATACATCCGCCAGGGAGCGGAAAATTCAGTTCATGATGAGCCTTCCAGCAGTTTCATCGATCAAATGAGCAGGGAACTCCATGAACCAGCAGGATAATGTACTCAAGTTATATACAGTCATAAGCTGCCGGTGCGTAGCATTAAGCCGGAAACCACAAAGAAATTATCCCGATTTTTCCCGGCGCATTGCGCTCATTTATGAAAAAATCGGGACAAAATCATCGGCTTGTCGCGTTTGTGCTCTTTCGGGATAACACAACAACAGCCCGGCCGCGCCTTCAGCGATTTTTTACGATTTCAATCGAGGTCTTCAACCGTTCATACTCGGACTGCAGGCGGTCAAATGCCTGGGCGACCTGATCAGCTTCCATGTTTAAACCATGCTGCTCCACACTCTTGGCCGCCTGCAGGGCCGGGCCATCGCTGACGAAATTGCTCATCGAGCCTTTGAGCTTGTGCGCAGTTCGCGCCAGATTTTCGTAATCCCCGGCTTCCATTTCCTTCCTGATCTGATCCAGAAGAATTTCGCTGTCCTCCAGAAAAATATCGAAAAGTTCCTGCAAAAACTCCTCATCCCCTCCTGCACGATCGAGTAACGCATCCAAATCCAGAATCTCCTCAACGCGTACAACCCCTGCATCGTGGCCACTCTGATTTCCAGAATTCATAATAGGTACTTCCTTGTTACGTTAATCGGTTAGCCGGATTATACTCTGGTTATCCACTCAACTCAGCACGGTTGCATCTTTTCAACCAGACCGCGTGACAACAAACCGTCATTCCGGTTTCCCCGCAGGGGAAGACCGGAATCCCCCAGACTCAGGCACGTGCCCGAAAAGATGAGACCCCGGCACCGCGCCTGGCTTGGCCGGGATGACTGATGCCGGTATCTGAGCCGGGCCTGCTTAGCTGAGTGAACTGGATACCCTGAGGATTATACCGGACTCTTCTTCAACACACAGAGCCGTCCGCCTCTGGTTTGAGCACGAGTTTTCCCCTGCTCTCCCCAATAAATCGGCTGCACCAGAAAAAAATGTAACAAGGATAGTTTTTTCAGCTCTTCAGCGAATCGTTTGGGTCAATTTTCTGTATGGCCAGCCGGAGGGTCGCCCCGGACGTACCGCGACATTCATGTCGCGAAGTATGTGATACGTTTCGTTATTCAGAATGCTTTGGGGGGATGGCTGGGACGCGACCTAAATGTCGCGGTACGTTTTATCCGAACAATCGCTGCCACGATAAACAGATCATCGGTAATCTGAAACATTCGGGCTGCCCATACAACTCAGCATGGTTGCATCTTTTCAACCAGTCCATCCGAGCACAGCATGTGCTCACACCAGAACCCTCATTCCGGTTTCCCAGCAGGGAAGACCGGCAACTCAGCGCCCGCCGGGCAAGCCGCCGGCCATGGCGAGGGACATGTTCTCCGGCCGGATATACCGGCGCAGCGCCGAATTAACCTGTTCCACCGTAACCGCTGAAACCCTCTCAGCGTAGGTGTCCAGATAATCGAGACCGAGATTTTCGTCTTCAACAAAAACCAGCCGCGAAGCCAGCGCCCCGGTATTCAGGCCACTGGTGACCTTGAACTTGCCTGTCATGGTCAGTTTTTCATCACTCACTTCTTTTTCGCTGACGCCTTTTTTCAAAAAGTCATCGAGCAGGCTACGGACGGCGTGCACGGATTCATCGAGATTCTGCGGAGAAACCGCCATGTAAATCCCCCACATGCCGTCGATATCGCTGGCAGTGCTGATAAAGGAATAGATCGAATAGGTCAACCCGCGTGTATCGCGAATTTCAACACCGAGACGCGATGACAAGGGGCTGTCGCCGAGAATATGGTTTCCGATCACAAAGGGCAGATAATCCTCATCACCGAGCCGGGGCACACCCGTGTGGCCGAAATAAAGGTCGATATTGGCTTTGCCGGGCATGTCATACCTGAGGGTGTGCGGCCTGCTCACATCGAGGCGCGGCACTTTGGGTGCTTCCAGCCCGTGCTGCCAATCCCCGAAACGGCTGCGAAAAAGCTCGCTGACATCCTGCATATCGGTATCACCGACAACGCTCAGCAGCAACGAACGGCCGCCATAAGCATGCTGGTAAAACCGGCGGATATCCTCGATGGAAACATCCTGCACCAAATCAACGAAGGTCGATAACTCATGCTCCCAGTAGGGATGATGCTCGGGGAAAATCGCCCGGGAGAGCATGTTATCGACGCGTTCGGCCGTCGAATCCAGACGCTTCTGCCAGTAGGCGATTTCCTGTTGTTTAACCTTTTCGAACTCTTTTTCATCGAATGCCGGCGTGCGCAGCATCTCGGCAAGAAGGTCGAAAACGCGCGCCATATCCTTTTTGAGAAAACGCCCGCGCATGCGCAGATTGAAAATTCCGCTCGAAAACGACAGCTCGGCTCCAACTTCATCGAGTAACTCGGCGAGTTGAAATTTATTGTGCTCGCGCGTGCCATTTTCCAGCATTTCAGCAGTCATCCGCGCGACCATGGGCTTTTCCCGCGGTGAAAAATAGTTTCCGGCCTTGAGCACCCCCCGGATCGAGACCACGTCCTCGACGCCGGTACGCATAACCAGACAGCGGGCGCCGTTATCCAAACGCATTTCCTGAACACGGGCGGCAAATGATGCCTGAGGCGCAGCAGCAGCGGCAGCATGGTTTGCGATATCAACCGGCATCGCCCCCATGCGCCTGCGGACAGATTCAGAATCGCCACCGCCGGAATATCCTGCCGGGCCGCCGGCTGCCGGCTCGTCTTCCGCCTGCCCGGCGCCTTCGGCCGACAAGGGCTCAAACCAGCCAATCGTGCGGTTCTCTGCCACAAAATAGGTCTCCGCAACCCGGCGGACATCCTCGCGCGTCACTGCCTTGATACGGTCGGTATAGGTAACATAGAACTCCCAGTTCGCCGAACCGATCGCCTCATTCAGACGGCTGGCGTACGCGTAGGTGCCGTCCCGGTCATAGGCAAAATCTGCGATGATCAGATTGCGGAAAATCTCCAGCTCGCGCGCGCTGATCCCTTCACGCGCAATGTCCTCGTATGTCTCCAGAACGATTTTCTCAACGTGCTCCTGAGTGCTCTCAGGTGTCAGAGTAACATGGGTGATGACCAGTGAAGGGTCCCGGAGCTGAAATGGGTGCGTGTACTGCGCCATAGCCAGGTTGCTGTCGATCAGTTTGCGATAGAGACGACTGGATTTCCCCATACTGAGCACACCGGCGAGCAGCTCGAGGGCGGCTGTGTCAGTATGCAGGGCTTCCGGAATTTTGTGCCCGATAGCGACCATACCCACCTGACCGGGGCGACGCAGAGTAAACCGGACTTCACCCTGCTGTTCCGGCTCGCTCGTGTACATCGGCGGAATTTCGTGTGGGGAGGCGCTGATGGCACCGAAATGCTCGCCGAGCATCTCGAAAACTTCCGGCTCCGGGAAATGCCCGATCACGCTCACGGTGGCATTATTCGGCCAGTAGTATGTGTCATAGAACTCCTTCAGACGGGCTGTGCTGACATTTTCGATATCCGAGCGCCAGCCGATGGTCGAATGGTGGTAGGGGTGGGCGATGTAGGCGTGCGAGAACAACCGGTCGTGCAGGACGCGCTCCGGCTTATTCTCCCCGATATCGAACTCGTTGCGCACTACGGTCATCTCACTGCGATGATCCTCCTCGCGCAGCATGCTGTTGCGCATGCGGTCTGCCTCGATTTTGATGGCAAACTCGAGCTGCTCCGAGGGCAACACTTCATAATAATTCGTACGGTCAAACCAGGTTGTCGCGTTCATCAGCGCACCGACCTTCTGCAGCTCCGAGGCGATCTGCGTGCCTTTTTCGCGGTTAAACGTCGGCGTGCCTTTAAACATCATGTGCTCGAGCAGGTGGGTGGCGCCAGTGTGGCCGGTGGCTTCGTTGCGGGAGCCGACCAGATAGGTGACCATAAACGTCACTACAGGTGCGGAGTCATCGCGGCGCAACAGTACGGTCAAACCGTTTGACAACATGCGATATTCGCGAATACCGCCGATTTCCTTGATGAATTCATATCCTCGCGGGCTCTGATGAGCTGTATCGTTTTTCTTTCCTGACATGGTTGCTGCTCCTGCTCTAGTGGGATAACGGTCCGTCACAAACCGGAAACGGGCTCTGCACCGCAGTGCCGCATCGATGCATAGTGATTAGTCGGAGTGAGAAATGGGAACTCCCGATCGTCTCTGTACGAAGCGCTCATTCATGAATGATCGGGCTGAGCAAATCGGGGTAAAATACGAAAAATAATCGGGAAAAAACAAGGGTTTGACGAGAAAGACATCTGGCTATCTACTTAACTCAGCACGGTTACTTCTTTTAACAGCCTGTCTGATAATAGCAGGTGCCTGCACCAGCCCCGGCGCTCGCCTGAGACAGAACATTTTGTTTGACGTAGATAATGCCGGCCAGCTTGCCTGGGTGGCGGTGACGCTGGAGCGTCGCAAAATGCGTCACACTGCATGAGCGGTGTGACGAGATGAGACGAGCTCAAACCTTGCGAAGGCTGCCAGCCTTCGCAAGGTTCTGAAGTGTCATCCAGAAAAACCGCGACGCAGGCACGTGCCAGAAAAGATGAGACCCCGGCACGGCGCAGCGCCTGGCCGGCATGACTGATGCCTGCATCTGGGCCAGGCCCGGTTTGCTGAGTAAACGGGATACCCGGAAGAAAGACAGGCGAGTCAGAGTTGTGGTTTGACGTGTTTCTCGAAACAGTCGGGGCAGATGCTGTGACTGAACTCAGTATTGGTGTGCTCGGCAAAATATTCTTCGAGCTGGCTCCAGTAGTTCTTGTCATCGCGGATGCGCTTGCAGTACGCACAGATCGGCAGCAACTGGCGCAACTGATCGACATGTTTGAGAGCATGTTCCAGATCAGCCACCCGCTGAGCCAGAGTCTGCTGCAGGGAGATAATTCTCTCGCCCACCTGCAACCGCGCCTTGAGCTCTTCCTTGTGAAATGGCTTGGTGATATAATCATCCGCGCCGGAATTCAGGCCAATGATGATATCTTCCTTGCGATCCTTGCCTGTCAGCAGGATGATATACATGCCGGTGATATCCATTTTTCGCACCCCCACGCAGACCTCGGGGCCGGACATCTCCGGCATCATCCAGTCCAGAAGCACCAGCAGAGGCGTTTCCTGTGCTGCGATGATCTCCAGGGCATCCGCACCATTAGTCGCTGTCTTGACATGGTACCCCCAGCGCAGGAGCATGACTTCAAGAAGCCGTCTCGATGCGTAATCATCTTCTGCAACTAAAATATCCATAAGTGTCTTATTTTAACGTGAAGACTCATTGCGCAAACCCGTTTGATGCGCTGATCTGCGCAGTGCACAGGCCACCTCGCGAAAACCAGATTTTACATCTCAGCCGCCACCAGCTTACTTTTCTTCCAGGTGCACGTGTTCGCTGCCGCTCTCTTTAAAATCTTCTATCGCTTTTTCCTCAGAGCTGTACAACGGGATGATCTTATCGAGCCGGGTCAGTTTGAAGGCAGTCAGCACATCTTCCGTGGGCTCGCAGATTGCGATGCGTACATGCTCTGGTTTGTTTTTCACCAGCATGACAAAAGCACCCAACCCGCGGCTGTCGATGAACTCGATTTCTGAAAGATTGAGGATCACCAGATCACAGTCCTCTGCGATGATTTTTTCCAGCCCATCCATAAACTCAAGTGAAGTATCCGCAACCAGGCGGGTCATCAAGGGTTTCAGGCTGAGTATCCGGCCGGTTTTCTTTGTTTTTAAATCCATTTTCGCATCTCCGGTTAAAATGCTGTAAAGTAGAGGGCACGACATTCTGAACGATTCTTCATAAAATCTTCCCTTAGCCCCGATGCATGCATGAACTATCGAGCAGGGGAAGTCGGGATAACTGAAATCTTCTTCCGCAGAGGGTCTTCTCGCAACATCCTGACAAAACATCCGGCTACCCTGTTGATGCCCCGGGTATCCAGTTAACTCAGCAAACCGGGCCCGGCTCAGATACCGGCATGTGTCATTCCGGCCAAGCGAAGCGCAGTGCCGGAATCTCATCTTTTCCGGCACGTGCCAGAGTCTGGGGGATTCCGGTCTTCCCCTGCGGGGAAACCGGAATGACAGTTCTGGTGCAGGCACGTGCTGTTGTCAGACGGTCTTGTTGAAAAGATGCATCCGTTCTGAGTTAACTGGATAACCAGATGTTGATGCAGCTAACCGGGCCTGCCCTATATTCCGCCATCCGTCATTCCGGGAACATTCAATGACCCGCATGCCAGGAATGGAGTACAACGGCACCAGCAAGCAGGATGAGAGCAACCGGCGCTGTTGCCCGGCGGGCTTTTTTACTCAACAAGTTATCGACCGGGGAGATGCATTTCTGAAGAATACTCGGCAGGATGATATCCTGACTCTCTGCCATCATTCATGACGTTCGGTTATTCACCTTGATTTCGTTGCGTGAGAACGTTATTTTTACAGCTTCACTGCAGTAATGTATTTCCATGTTATGGCCGAAGTATATGAGAGCAGGAAACAAAGGTTTTCAATAAACAGCGACACCCGAGGAGCTTATTTTAAGGAGTAAAAAATGAAGATAGCGGTCGTCGGTACCGGATATGTTGGCCTTGTGGCAGGCACCTGTTTCGCCGATTCAGGCAACGATGTCGTTTGTGTCGATATTGATCCGGCAAAAATCGAAATGCTCAATCGCGGCGAAATCCCGATCTACGAGCCGGGCCTGAACGAGATGGTCGAGCATAATGTTCGTGAGGAGCGCCTGCATTTTACCACGGACATCAAAAGCGCGGTGGAGAAATCCGAAATCATTTTTATCGCTGTGGGCACACCGCCGGATGAGGACGGTTCTGCGGACCTCAAGCACGTACTCGCTGTGGCAAAAGATATCGGCACCTATGCCAACAGTTACAAGATCATCGTCAACAAAAGCACCGTACCTGTCGGCACTGCTGAAAAGGTCAAAGAAGAAATCAGCAAGCACACCAACCATCCCTTTGATGTGGTCTCCAATCCGGAATTCCTCAAAGAGGGCGCTGCTATCGACGATTTCATGCGTCCGGACCGCGTCGTTATCGGTACCAGCAATCCCGATGCTGCCGATACCATGGCGCAACTGTACGCACCTTTCGTCCGCTCCGGCAATCCGATCCTGATCATGGATGAAAAGAGCGCAGAGCTGACCAAATACGCTGCCAACGCCCTGCTGGCGACGAAGATTTCCTTCATCAACGAAATCGCCAACCTGTGTGATCGCGTGGGCGCAGATGTCAACATGGTGCGCAAAGGCATCGGCACCGACAGCCGTATTGGCCCGCATTTTATCTATCCCGGTACCGGCTACGGCGGCTCCTGCTTCCCGAAAGATGTCAAAGCGGTGATCAAAACCGCCAAAGACTACGGCCTCGACCTGCAGATCGTCAACTCTGTGGAACGGGTGAACGAGCGGCAGAAAACCGTGCTGTTGGAAAAAATCATGAAATATTTCGACGAGGACCTGAAGGGCAAGACCTTTGCCATGTGGGGGCTGGCTTTCAAACCCAAAACCGATGACATGCGCGAGGCTCCGGCTATCAGCATGATCAACGCGCTCAACAAAGCCGGCGCCAAAGTGCGTGCACACGATCCGGAAGCGCTCAAAGAGGCCAAACGCATTTTCGGCGACCGGGTCGGCGATGGTCTTGAGCTGTTTGACAAACGCTACGACGCCATCGAAGGCGCCGATGGGCTGATCATCATGACCGAATGGAACTCATTCCGCGAGCCGGACTTCCTGCTGATCAAAGAAACGCTGAAATCCCCGGTCATTTTCGACGGCAGGAATCTCTACGACCCCAAACGCATGCGCAAATACGGCATCGATTATTTCTCTATCGGCCGTCCGGCTTCATAAAAAGCACGCTGCCGGTCGCCGCAGGCCGCGGCGGTGACGGGGTACGGGGAGATCATACGGGGTGGCGTAACGGCGGGATGGATATCGGCGTGGCAGGTATTGCACGCGCGCCGGCGCGCAACATTAAAAACTCAAACGGGAGCGGTTGGCACATGCTGAACCGCACCCGTTTTTTGTTTCAGGCGTACCGGTTGATATCATCATCGTCGAGGTCATCGAACATGCGCTTGATGATATCGCCGTAAACGCGGCTGTTATCGAGCTCATCCTTGCTGAGCATGGAGTTCTGGTGCAGGCCTTCCAGAACCAGCTCCATGCACACCGCTTTTTCTTCTGCTGTAGAATACGCCTCCGGCATGTGCGTATCGACCAGTTCTTCCAATCCCGGAACAGCCTGCAGGCGCGTCCGGTAGGCCTCGTCCGGCAGGTCGTCAGAAATTTCCACGGTTTTCTCATTTTTAAAATAGGCGAGCACCTGCTGGTAGGGATTCTGCTCCTTTTTCGCCGCTTTGAACGGGTCGGGGAAAAAACTCAGAAATACCGTACGAATCGCCTTGCCCAGCAACCCCTGCGCGACGTTCGTTACCCCTTCCTGTTCTCCCTCATAAACCAGTTCAATCTTTCCCGTTACAGCCGAAAGCGCAGCAAACATATCGCAGATGCGCGCCACAGCCTCTTTGGCACCGGTTGCAAAGGCCCGCCTTTCGGCGTTGCTGACGATATTCTCCAGAAAGGAAATCGTCATACGGGCACTCACCCCACTCTTCTGGTCAACGTATTCGCTCGTGCGCGCCTCGACAGCCGTCTGCTCGACGATCTCACGCATGAAAGGTACAACCCGGGCCGTGACGCCATCTCCACGGTTCACCCAGGCCTCCTGCGCCGTGATCGCCACTGCCGAGGCGATGTCTGCGGGATAGTGCGTGAGAATTTGCGAACCGATCCGGTCTTTCAATGGTGTGATAATGCTGCCGCGGTTGGTGTAATCCTCCGGGTTGGCCGAGTACACCATGAGCACATCGACCGGAATGCGTACCGGAAAGCCGCGAATCTGAATATCTTTTTCCTGCATCAAATTGAACAAACCGACCTGGATGCGTGGCTGCAGATCAGGCAACTCGTTGATCGCGAAAATCCCCCTGTTCATCCGCGGGATAATGCCGAAATGGATCACGCCCTCATGAGCATAGTGCAGGCGGTGCGCTGCTGCCTTGATCGGATCGATATCGCCGATCAGGTCAGCGATCGTGACATCCGGTGTCGCGAGTTTTTCGCCATAGCGTTGTTCCCGGCTGACCCACTCTATCTCGGTCTCATCTCCCCTTTCTGCCACCATCTCCCTGCCCTGCTTGCTGATTGGTGCAAAAGGATTATCGTTTATCTCACTGTCCCTGATGATCGGTATATACGCATCGAGCAGGGCCGGGAGCATGCGCAAAATACGGCTTTTGGCCTGCCCGCGCAGCCCGAGCAAGATAAAATCGTGACGAGACAGAATGGCGTTGTATAGCTGAGGGATCACGGTTTTGTCGTAACCGATGATGCCCGGAAATACTGTTTCGCCGGCAGCGAGTTTGCGCAGCAGATTACGCCGCATTTCCTCTTTCACCGGCAGAACACGGTATCCTGATTTCTTCAGTTCACCAAGGGTTTTGATATCCAGCAGTGTATCGTTCATGCTCATCTTTCTGTTGTCGGATTAGCAGTTCTGTAGTCCTGACGCCGGGTCTCAGCCCGGCTTTTTCCTGGGGCCAAAATAAAAAAACTGATTCAGCAGACGGACATAAGAGCTCCAGCGCACATCATCTTTGTGTTCCCGATATTTGATTCTGTAATAGGCGTTGAGCTTGGAGTCGATCTCATCAGCATAATACAGGATGAACCCCTCAGCCGTCATGGGCACTACAGGCGAGGCCTGCTCCAGCTTCCCCTGGTGGCTCAAAATCAAATGTTGCAGGCTGGTGCTG
>DRLW01000222.1 GCA_011375275.1 Bacteroidota bacterium | reverse complement strand
CTTAAAAACGCTCTCCTGCAAATAAGGATCATAGGCCGCTGTCTGCATACCAAACGCTTGTGCGCGTGCAGCGACTTCCCGGCCGATACGGCCGAATCCCAGCAGGCCGAGGGTTTTACCGAACAATTCCACGCCTTTAAAACGGCTGCGTTCCCATTTGCCGGCTGCAACAGAGGCATGTGCTGAAACGAGATGGCGGCTCAGGGCGAGCAGCATCGCCATGGTCAGCTCTGCGGTAGCCACGGTGTTGGCATTCGGCGTGTTGGCCACGGCAATGCCGCGTGCTGTAGCGGCGGCTATGTCGATGTTATCCACTCCTACCCCACCGCGGACGATCAGGCGCAGTCTGCCGGCCTGCTGCAACACATCAGCGCTGAGCCGGGTCGCGCTGCGGATTGCGATCGCATCGTAGGTATCGAGGGCCTGCCGCAGGCCGCTGTCATCAGGCGTGGGCTCAACATCAACCTGAAAGTGGTCTGCATCGAGCAATCCGGCCAGCTCTGCTGACAGCCCGTCGGTAATCAAGACGCGTATTTTCGACATCTTTATCCCTGCTGTTCGTTATGCTGGTTCTGAAAATCCATATAGGCAACCTGTACGGCTCGCACCGCTGTTCCCGGGTCGAATGGCCAGTCGAAATCGCGCAAGGCCAGCTCCATCGCTGAGGCAAAAGCCACCATATCGAGATGGTCGTAATAGCCCATGTGCGCGACACGAAAAATCTTACCTTTCAATTTCTCCTGCCCGCCGGCAACAGTAACCTGATACTCCTCGCGCAGTTTTTTCACAAACGCCGCCCCATCGATTTGCTCAGGAATCTTCACGGCTGTCAGGGCATTGCTCGGTTGCCGGGCGAACAGCTCCAGCCCTGCCGCGCGCACGCCGGCATGCGTGGCATGCGCAAGCCGGGCGTATTTGTGCCACAGGTTTTCCAGGCCCTTTTCGAAAATCATCTTTAAAGACTCGTGCAGCCCGATGAGCAGGGTCGTTGCCGGCGTCCACGGTGTGGTGCCGTTGCGCAGCGCTTTTCGCGCTTTGAGAAAATCGAAGTAAAACTTCGGCAAATCGCTCTGCTCTGCCCGCTGCCAGGCCCGCTCGTTCAGCGCAGCGAAACCCAAACCGGGTGGAATCATGACACCTTTTTGCGAACCGGAGACGCAGACATCGATCTCCCACTCATCCTTGTAAAAAGGCAAAACACCGATCGAAGTAATGCCATCGACGATGACGATAGCGTTGCTGTTGCGGTGTACCTGCGCTGTGATATCCCTGACATCAAAGGCAACGCCTGTGGAGGTCTCGCTATGGGTCATGCACACGGCAGCAACATCCGGATGCGCGCGTACGATTTCCGCAACGCGCTCGGGCTCGATCGCCTCACCCCATTCGATCTCGACCGGCACCACTTCGAGTCCGTACGCGCGGGAAATATCTCCCCAGCGCTGGCCAAATTTGCCGCCCTCGAGGGTGATGACTTTTTCACCCTTTTTCAGCAAATTGACGATACAGGCTTCCATGGCGCCACTGCCTGAAGCCGTCAGGGTCAGGACATCATCTTCTGTTTTAAAAAAACGACGCAATAAGTCAGAGGCCTCGACAAAGAGCTCCTTGAACTCCGGACTGCGGTGGTGCTGCATCGGCTGCGACATCGCCATGATGACGCGTTCAGATATCTGTGTAGGGCCGGGTGTGAATAATCGTGGTCGCATTGTTCTACCTTCTCATGGCGAAAAGTTAAGCCTGAAAAGCCTCGCTGCTGTTTTTTTATTTGGCTCTTCTTCAAATCGTGTGGGTTGATTTTCAATATGGGTGCCAGACCGTACCGCGACATTCATGTCGCGAAGTATGATACTTTACATGATTCAGCATGCCCCGGTGCGCAAGGCTGAGACGCGACATAAATGGCGCGGTACGAGTCGGGCAAAGCTGTACCGCCAGATTCATGTCGCGAAGCACGATACTTTGCATTATTCAGCATGCCCCGGTGCGCTGGGCTGGGACGCGACATAAATGTCGTGGTATGAGTCGGGCAAAGCGTATCGCGACATTCATGTCGCGAAGTACGATACTTTGCATTACTCAGCATACCCCGTGCGCAAGGCTGGGACGCGACATAAATGTCGCGGTACGACCTCTGTATATGCTACATCTCGAGAAAATCCGCCAGCACGGCCCATAGCTCTTTTTTGCCCCGCCCGCTCACGGCAGAAAAAAACATCGGCCCGGAAACCGGCAACTGCTCCACCGCCGCTGTGATGCGATGCTTGGCTTTGTGATAGTCTTTCTGCTTGAGCTTATCCACCTTTGAAGCCACAACCAGTGAGGGCTTGCCCAGCCACGCAAGCCAACTGATCAGCTCCATGTCAGAGTCTGTCGGCCCGTGCCGGGAATCGATCACACTGACGATGCAACGCAGCGCGGCAGAATGGGTAATATAGTCTTCGACCAGTTTCTGCCACTGCATTTTTTCCCTGCGCGATACTTTAGCGTAGCCGTATCCGGGCAGATCGACGATGTAAAAGGCATCGTTGACGAGAATGTAGTTCAACTGGCGCGTTTTCCCGGGTGTGCCGCTGGTTCGGGCGAGATTTTTCCTGCCGAGCAAACGATTGATCAAACTGGATTTACCAACATTGGAACGGCCGGCAAAAGCGATTTCCGGCAGGGAACGCGCAGGCAGTTGCTTCAAGCTGGTAAAGCTGCCGACAAACTCCGCCTGTTTGATTTTCATGGATTCCCCGGAAGACTGATTGCGTGTTCGAGGACCTGGTCCATGTGCGCCACCGGAATGATGTTGATGCCCCGTCGCAGCGGCGCGGGCAAATCTTGAATATCGTTTTTATTCTCCTGCGGGACCAGAACGGTGCCGATTTCGTAACGCTGTGCCGCCATCACCTTCTCCTGCAGCCCGCCGATCGCCAAAACCTTCCCGCCCAGCGTCAGCTCACCGGTCATGGCAACATCCCGGCGAACCGGCTTGCCGGTAAGCGCAGAGATCAGCGCGGTAGCGATCGTGACGCCGGCCGAGGGCCCGTCTTTCGGGATCGCCCCTTCGGGGAAATGGATGTGGATATCTTTATCTTTCCAGAATTCACCCTTAATCTCCAACTCTGCAGCGCGGCGCCGGGCATAGCTGAAAGCAGCCTGTGCCGACTCCCGGATGACATCCCCGAGCTTGCCGGTCAGAGTCAGGCCGCCCTTGCCATCGACGACCACGACCTCTATTTCCAGCAAATCACCGCCGTGCGCTGTCCACGCGAGGCCGGTGGCCGTACCGATCGTCATGCTGGTGTCATAGCTGCGCGGCTGAAACATGGGGCTGCCGAGATATTTGGGAATCGACGCCGACGTGATGACGAACCTCTGGCCCTTCTTTTTGCTGTCAGCAACCTTTTTGGCCACCTTGCGGCAGATAGCTGCGAGCTGCCGTTCGAGATTGCGCACGCCAGCCTCACGGGTGTACTCGTGGATGATACGCTGGATACCTTTCCGGGCAAACGAGACCTGCTCCGGCTTGAGCCCGTGCTCGCCGAGGAGTTTGGGGATCAGGTAGCCTGTGGCAATTTCAACTTTTTCATGTTCGAGATAACCCGGCAGTTCGATGATCTCCATGCGGTCCTGAAGCGGCTCGGGGATGTTGGCGCGCACGTTGGCCGTGGTGATGAACAGGACGTTGGAGAGATCATAATCCACTTCGAGAAAATGATCGTTGAAGGCTTTGTTCTGCTCAGGATCGAGTACTTCCAGCAGCGCCGAAGCAGGGTCGCCGCGAAAATCGACGCTCATCTTGTCGATTTCATCGAGCAGAAAGACGGGGTTGATAGTCTGCGCACGTTTCATCGACTGGATGATGCGCCCGGGCATGGAGCCGATGTAGGTGCGCCTGTGGCCGCGTATCTCCGCTTCATCGCGCACTCCGCCGAGAGAAATGCGTACGAAATTGCGGCGCATGGCGCGGGCAATGGATTTTCCCAGAGAAGTTTTCCCCACTCCCGGTGGCCCGACCAGGCACAGAATCGGCCCTTTGAGTTTTTTCACTAATTTAAGAACCGCCAGGTGCTCGAGTATGCGCTCTTTGGGCTTGCTCAGCCCGTAGTGATCCTCATCGAGAATTTTTGCCGCACGCGTCAGGTCGATCTGATCCCGGGACTTGCGCGTCCAGGGCAGTGCAATCAGCCAGTCGAGAAAGTTCCGCACAACAGTGGACTCCGGAGACATGGCCGGGGTGTTGCGCAGCTTGTCAAACTCCTCAAATGCCTTTTGCTCCACATCCGCGGGCATCTTGGCCTTGATGATCTTATCGCGCAGTATTGCGAGGTCTGCATCGACACCGCCGGACTCTCCGAGTTCCTCCTGGATAACGCGAATCTGTTCCTGCAGGTAAAAATTCTTCTGCGAGCGCTGGATTCTGCCCCGCACTTTCTCGTCGATCCGCCGTTCAATTTCGAGAATCTCACATTCAGCATCGAGAATTTCGACCAGGTGCATGAGTTGATCGACGACGTGAACTTCTTCGAGCAAAATCTGTTTTTGCGAAATTTCCCGCTGCAGGTGGGAAGATATATAGTGCGCCAGGCGCTGCGGGGAGTGCAACTGTTCGAGCTGCAACAACACCTCGTCGGGGATGTCACTGTGCAGGTGAACATATTCCTTGAACAGGGACACAGCCTTGCGCATCACTGCGATAACCTGCTTTTCCTCCAGCTCCTCGTCCTCGATGAACTCGATTTTGGCTTCAAAATGGTCGGTGATGGGCAGGTATCGCGAAATACGCCCGCGGATAATCCCCTCCACCAGGACCTTCATCAGGCCGTTGGGCAGTTTGAGAACCTGCAGAATACGCGCCACCACCCCAAAACGGTAGAGATCATCCCGTGTCGGTTCTTCAAGTGTGAGATCGCGTTGCGCCGTGAGAAAGATATAGCGGTCGGACATCATCGCTTCCTGAACGGCGCGCAGAGAGGGCTCCCTGCCAACCAGCAGCGGAATGACCATATACGGGAAGACGACAACTTCCTTCAGTGGCAAAACCGGCAGCCGGCTGTCGATTTCAAAAAACTCATCATTTCGTTTTATCGTTTGCATAGCCTAATAATTTATGGTTTGGGAGCGGTTCACACGAAAACATTTTCAGGAGTTGGGATTTCAAGCTTCCGCACTCTGCCCGCGGAATGCAGCTCGCGGGCTATGGGTGAAGTTATCATGGCGAGTGATTGAGGAGGATCTCTGCAAGCTGGTGAAAGCGGCCGGGAAGCACAGAGGTTGCTTCATCGACACCGGCTGCTGGAGTACCATGCAAAACACGAGCTCTTTTTCTCCCTCCGCTGCTCCGCACATCCCCCCTGACACCACGTGCAGAACATGAAAAATTTGTCTGCTTCAGATCAACCCGCCCTACCCTCAAAACATCGCCTCGCGCAAAAAAGCGTCTGGTTATCCATTTAACTCAGCTCGGTTGCATTTTTTCGGCCAGACCGCCAGAGCACGGCACGTGCCAACCTCAGAACTGTCATTCCGGTTTCCCGGCAGGGGAAGACCGGAATCTCCCAGACTCAGGCACGTGACCGAAAAGATGAGATTCCGGCACTGTGCTTGGTAGTGAAAACAAAAGACATCTGCGCTTCAGCCCAAAGCTGAGAAGGCAGGACAATCAGACACTGATGCGGACAGATAGATATAAAAATATCCATGACGACCTGAAACAGGTACCGAAAATGGAATGGAAGAATCCATTCAAACCGCTCTGTCTGCTGCTTTTTGTCCCGGATAAAAAATCGATCAGGTCAGGTGAAAATTTTATACGACGTGCTTTTGTTGCCGTTCAGCCAGACTGTTTCCAAGCCGGTGGCCTTCCGGGTTAGAAAACAAAAAGACCGGCACAAAAAACGGCCGGTCACAAGCCTGATCAGACTCTCGTAAAACCCGGACTGTGCTCTCAGGCCCGCTTTCGGGTTTCCTCGGAAATATAGATCGGCATGGCGTTTTTGACCACGACGTCTTCGGTGATGATACACTGCTTGACCTCAGGCATCGAAGGCAGTTCGAACATGACATTGAGCATGATCTCTTCCATGACAGCGCGCAGGGCCCGCGCACCTGTCCCGCGCTTGACAGCCTTTTTGACGATCGCTTTGAGCGCACCGTCCTCGATTTCCAGATCGACGCCATCCATTTGCAGCAGGTGCTTATACTGCTTGGTCAGAGCATTTTTCGGCGTGACGAGGATGTTCTCCAGCGCCTCTTCGCTGAGCTCGTCCAGCACTGCCGTGACCGGCAAACGTCCGATCAGCTCCGGAATCAGGCCATAATGCTGCAGATCATCCGGCTCCACCCGGTTGAACTTCAGCGCATCGCTTTCCTTGCCCTTAGGCTTGATTTCAGCACCAAAGCCGAGCACTTTTTTATTCACGCGCGAGCTGATGATCTTGCCCAGGCCTTCGAAGGCTCCGCCACAGATAAACAGGATATTCTTGGTGTTGATGTTAATCAGGCTCTGCTCCGGATGCTTGCGGCCTCCCTTTGGAGGCACCGAGGCTGAGGTGCCTTCGAGCAGCTTGAGCAATGCCTGCTGCACGCCCTCACCGGATACATCGCGTGTAATGCTGGGGTTACCGCTCTTGCGGGCAATCTTATCGATTTCATCGATATAGATGATCCCTTTTTCCGCACGCTCGACATCATAATCCGCAGCCTGCAGCAGGCGCACCAGAATATTTTCCACGTCCTCGCCGACATAACCTGCTTCGGTCAGGCTGGTCGCATCAGCGATGGTAAAAGGAACATGCAGAAAACGCGCGAGGGTTTGCGCCAGCAGCGTTTTGCCGGTACCGGTCGGCCCGATGAGCAGAATATTGCTCTTCTCCAGCTCGACATCCTCGAAGGGGTCTGCGGATTCAACCCGTTTATAATGGTTATAAACCGCCACGGAGAGAGCTTTTTTCGCATTTTCCTGGCCGATGACGTATTCATCCAGTTCTTTTTTTATTTCTGCAGGAATCGGCGTCTGCCCGAAGAAGGTCATGGCGCGTTTCTGCATATCATCGCGGATGATCTCACTTGCACTTCTGACGCACTCGTTGCAGATGTACACGTCCGGCCCGGTGACGATGCATTCCACCTGATTGGAGTTTTTTCCACAGAAGCTGCAAATGAACAAACGATCTCTTTTCTGATCAGACATAGGCAGTGCGCTTATTTTTTTGATGACGGACGGCGTTCGAGAATTTCATCGACGAGACCGTACTCCATTGCTTCCTGTGCCGACATATAAAAGTTGCGGTCTGTATCCCGGGCAATCTTTTCTACCGATTGTCCGGTGTGATTGGCGAGAATTTCATTCAATCTCTCGCGTAACTTCAGAATTTCTTTTGCCTGAATTTCGATATCACTGGCCTGTCCCTGCGCTCCACCCAGCGGTTGATGGATCATCACGCGGGAGTGCGGCAGCGCAAAACGCTTGCCTTTGGTGCCAGCCGCCAGCAGCACAGCGCCCATACTCGCAGCCTGGCCAATGCAGTAAGTGATCACATCAGGTTCGACATATTGCATGGTATCGTAGATCGCCAGGCCGGAGGACACATACCCGCCGGGAGAGTTGATATACATGGCGATATCCTTTTCCGGGTCTTCTGCAGCCAGAAAAAGAAGCTGGGCAATCGTCAAACTGGCGATGTTATCATCTATCGGTGTACCGAGAAAAATGATCCGTTCCTTCAACAACCGGGAGTAAATATCGTAGGCGCGCTCGCCACGCCCGGTTTGTTCTACTACCATGGGAATTAAACTCATGCGCAATCCTCGCTAAGTTGTTCAGTTAGCCCGATCCTCAAGACAAGCTCTTTGTGTGCAAAAGAGAAAACGGGGGAAAACCAGAGATGCATACCAATGCAGAGGTCATCGTTGCTCCTCCCTGGCGGGAGGTTCTCTCAAGCTGACTTCTTTGCTCTTTTTTCGTTCGCTTTGCGGATATCCTTGATGGTAATTTTCTTTTCTTTCAGCTTCTGCCGTGATTTCAGCTCTTCAAACAACCGCTGGCTCAAAACACGACTGGCAAGACGACTATACTGGCTGAAATCAAGCCGGAACGATTCCCACGCCGCATCGATATTGGGTAAGTTGTACTCGGCGGTCAGTTTCTCAAACTCTTTGCGTACCGCATCATCTTCTACTTTGATGTCAAAATGTTTGATCAGTTTATCGCGAATGAGCTGCCATTTGATCTGGGACACAACCATGTCGCGGTACTTTCTGCGAATTTCATCCTCATCGACCTCATCTCCGTTACGTTCAGCTTCTTTCTTAAAGTCATTGATGAGATCATCGAGACGCTCCTCGATCATCCCTTCGGGAAGGTCAAAAGGGTTGTTCTCGATCAGCTTATCGATGATTTTTTCATACAACACATCATCGAAATTCTTCTGAGCCGAGGTGCGAATCCTCTCCTCGATGTCCTTTCGCATCTCCTCGAGGGTTTCGAATTCACCGGTATCTTTGGCGAGCTCATCATCGATGTCAGGTAACACCTGGCGATAAACTTCCTTGACCGTCACTTCGCAGGGTCCCGGGGCAACCGGTGCCTCCGGGTCATCATCGTTAGGGAATGCGTACACGATCTTGCGTGTCTCACCCTTTTTGGCGCCGAGAAGCTGCCGGCCGATCTCTGTCAGCTCGCCCCCATCGCTTATGGGATAAAACTCTTCGATCTTTTCACCGACCAGAGGCATGCCGCTTTCGTCCAGCTTCTGCATATCGAGCACTACATGGTCGTTCTCAGCAGCCGGCTCATCTTCAAGGGTTTCCCAGTTGGAATATTTCTCCCGGATCTTCTCGATCGCCTCGGCGATGTCATCTTCTGTTACCTCGTACACATCGTAATCAAACTTGAAGTTTTCATACTTTTTTAATTCAAACTCCGGCTCAACCTCTACCCTGACTTCCAGACTGAGATCACTGCCGGGATGAAAATCGATCTTGTTCACCGTCGGGCGGGTGACAACTTTAAGCTCTTTTTCCACAAACGCCTTGTGCAAAATTTCCGGAAGCATGTCCTCGAGAGTATCCAGCTCCACCTGCGCACCATAAAGCCGTTTGATGATCCCCATAGGCACTTTACCTTTGCGGAAGCCCTCCATCTTCGCATCTTTGCGAATCTTTTTCAGAGCTTTTTCAAACTCCGGCTTGAGCTCATCATAAGGGACATCGATGAGGAGGGTGCGCACCCATCCCTGTTCTTCTGTAACCTGTACGTTCAAGGAAACTCCTGTAAACTTAATTTATCTCATTGCGAATTTTACAATCTACGAATTTTTCACGCCAAAATCCAGCGGTGATCGGCCTGCCGGCAGGAGAAAATGCACAAGGCGCTTGCAGATCAAAAAAGGAAACGGGCATATCAGAACGCCCGCTATCAGCGCAAAAAAATCAGATCATGATGCGAGAGGGGGGACTCGAACCCCCACGCCCGAGGGCACCAGATCCTAAATCTGGCGCGTATGCCAATTTCGCCACTCTCGCGAATCGAAAAATATATTAATTTAGGTGTCCAAAGTCAACAGTATTTGTTTTTAAAATCGCTTAACATGTTGCATATTCTATAAGTTACAAACGGAACGCGAGGCAGGATATCTGGAGCTGAAAAAAGGGGGGATAAACGGTGCGGACAGGGGGATGAAAAGCCCGCCGGACAAGCCGGAGCTTATTTTTATCCTCAGGGTGATGCGCCCCTGAAAACCGGCAACGAAACAGCACTTTTTTTCAAACTTAAAAACGTCGTGCTGTTTGATCATTGCCCCGGGCGTGCGCCGTGTGGCGTCACCATGGCCGGCGGGCAGCGTCAGGGTCTCCCGGGTTGGAAACGCGTTTTTATTTGGCATCATTCCCGTAGTGCAATCCGCGCGGCGAGCGGAGCACTTGCTTGCCCACAACACCACCGATCAAACCCGGGAGCAGCGAAATGCCGGAATCATCGAAATGGGTACGCGCATTTCTGCGGGCAAAATTCTTCAGCGATCCCGGTTTTTCTCTCTGGAAACACTGATTTGCGAGTAAATCGGAATCGTGCGTGCAGGCCGATGATACGCAACGAAGATCGGCGCTGCGACATCGAACCAGTCGGGCAGCAAAAGCACGGCCTGATGGATTTCCCCGCTGGTGATCATACCACCAAAACGCTTGTCGTCACCGATGAAAATCATCGCATCATCGAGCTTTGTCGAATCAGGCTGCCAAACTTTACCCTGCTGTTCAAAACGCAGACGTGTCGGATCAAACCAGGCAACCTTGTGCGGCAAAGTCGAAACAGAGAACACCAGGGGCACGATCTCTTTGCCGAGCACGGCGCGTACGCGATCGGTAAAGGATGTTTTGTGGGCGATGAGCATGGTCAGGCTGATATCACTCGAGCTGTCATCACGGACGATATACGCTGTAACCCCGTCTTTTTGTACCTGCTGGCCTTTTGCTTTTTCCCCCTGAGCAAACAAGGCTGTGCTCACAGAGAAAAAAAGCAAAAGCAGCAACATGGACTTGTGGTGCAGAGAAAATTTACCGGGCATCGTTGTCTCCTCGTCAAATGGTGTAGCGGCAGTTCGCAGCCGGGAGGTTTTCTGTTCCCGGCCAGGAGCACAGAAGACTCTCTGTGCTGATCCGCTGTTTGTGCAACTTATGACGTCATAGCCATATACACAAGGATTATGCCAAGAACCAGCCCGTTGTGAAGCCGGGTGAAAGATGCTGTAATTACAATAAGTTACAGAAAAAACGACCTGCCGTCCGATGTCGCACAAAAGTGACAAAAATTGTTCGCTCAGCGAACATTGTCTCACGAACGGCCTGTTTCGGACTGCTGAAGCGAGGGACGGAATTGAGCAGACGCCGGGGAAAACTTCGGGATAGAGAGTGCGGAAGGGTTGCCCGTACGGGCCGGCCTCTGGTCGAGGCGGCAGATAACGGGTTAAAACTGAATCGCGTTGATCAGTCGTTGCAGGTCATTGGTATGCTTTCGATAGGTCCGTCCCGGGGGGATCACAGCAGCGAGCACGACATCTTCCTCAAAGGCGCGGAAAAAACGAAAGATGATTTTGCTCCGGTTGTAGCCCTCCATGAACACTTCCTTCAGCCTGTCGATGCTGCCGATTGTCGTGGCCAGACGGCGGATATCGGTGAATAGAAGCGAAATCTCCGCCAGGCGATCGGGATCGACATGGCCGTCAGCTTCAGCGCGGGCGATGTACAACCCCTCTGTGGAAAAAAGATACACCGCTTCATAGTTTCCGTAGTTGACGATCTCGCGCATTTTCTCTTCGATAACCGCCTGCGCAGGCCGGGTCTGGGTATCCATCAAATCATCTCCTGTACAGTCGTCAGCACGCGCTGTATGATGAGTTTCAGGCTCTCGACGACGCCTTTGTTCTGCACGGCAACGGCTTCGATACGCGGCACGTCGAGAAAATTGAGCTTTTTGTCCATCTCCTCGCAGGAGTACACATCGACGAGGTCCCGCTTGTTGTATTGCAGGAGCCAGGGGAAGGCTTCCAGGGTTTTGCCCTGGCTGATCATGTTTTCCTCAAGATCGAGCAGGGAATCGAGATTCTCGATCATGCGGTCTTTCTGCGAATCAGCGACAAAGACGACGCCATCGACGCCGCGCAGGATGATCTTGCGGCTTTCGGCGTAATAAACCTGTCCCGGAATAGTATAGAGGTTGAACTTGGGCTGCATCCCCTTGATTCTGCCGAATTCGAGTTGCAGGAAATCGAAATACAGGGTACGCTCTTCGCGGGTTTTCAGGGTGATCAGCTCACCGCGCAGAGAGGGGTCGATCTGCTGGTAGATGCATTCGAGGTTGGTGGTCTTGCCGCTCAGGCCCGGACCATAATATACGATCTTGAGGTTAATTTCTTTTTGTGCCCAGTTGACAAACACGGTCTTCTTTCTCTGTTATCGTCCTGATGCTGCTGTGTCAGTGTGATTTGCCGAAAGAGGCATCGATGGCGTTGTTGAGCAGCGCTGTAAATTCATCATCGATAATGGTTTCGCTGGCTTTTTCCTTCTCGTGGGCGCGCTGCAAAATTTTGGCGAGCTGCTTGACGGCTCGGTTGGCGTAGATACGCAGCATGCCCAGGGCGACGGATTTGGAGAACACGATGGTGAGCAGATAATCGAAACCGATATTGCCGAAATACATGTTGCGCTCTTTGCCTTCGAGAAACAGAAACTGAAAGCCTTCGTCCTCGCCAAGGGTTTTAGCGATCTCACGCGTGGCGGCAAAATTGGCAGCCGTCAGAGTGGAAATCGAGGCCAGGTCCGAGTCGTTGACCTTGCCGGAAT
>DRLW01000221.1 GCA_011375275.1 Bacteroidota bacterium | reverse complement strand
TCGACTATAGCGGGGCCGGAACCACAGCCGCATGCGAACAGGCGAAAAGGAGGAAACTGAAGAAAGTGAGGGCCACCGGTCAGATACTGCACACGAGCACACGTTTTGTCCTACGTGTAGCGGAACTCCGTGCGCCCGAAGTGTTGCCACTTCGGCTACTTCTCGACCATCGCGGGGCCGGAGCCAGAGCCCCATTCGAACAGGCGAAAAGGGGGAAACTGATACAGTTGGAATTCTCCGGGCGGATACACACATTGACTCTCGATTTTAATAAAACGAAACCATGACCAGCCGCGATCTCAAAAAAATCAACGATGCTTTGTGGGAAATTCCCCGCCAGGGTGGCATGCGCGTTCCGGCGCGGATTTACGCCACAGAAAAAATGCTGCCGGCGATTCTCTCCGACAAAGCACCGGAGCAGGCGATGAACGTCGCGCATCTTCCCGGCATCATCAACTATTCCCTGGCCATGCCGGATATGCACTGGGGCTATGGCTTTCCCATCGGCGGCGTCGCAGCGTTTGACCTGCAGGATGGCATCATCTCCCCGGGCGGCGTGGGCTACGACATCAACTGCGGCGTGCGTCTGATGGCTTCGAACCTGAAGCGCCAGCAGATCACCGGCAAAATGCAGGAATTGGTCACCGAACTGTTCAACAGCGTGCCCACAGGCGTGGGCGCAGGGGGACGCCTCACCGTTTCCAAAGCCGAGCTGAAAAAAGTGGTGCGCCAGGGAGCGCACTGGGCTGTGGCGCGTGGCTACGGCAGCGAAAGCGATCTCGAATACATCGAAGAGTCCGGCTGTGTCGATGGCTGTGACCCTGCTGCGGTTTCTGCACACGCCTACGCGCGCGGCAGTAAACAACTCGGCACCCTCGGCTCGGGAAATCACTTTCTCGAAGTCGGCTATGTTGCGGAAATTTACAACCCGAAAGCTGCTTCAGCCCTCGGGCTTTTTCTGGATCAGATCACGGTGATCATCCACTGCGGCTCACGCGGGTTTGGCTATCAGGTCTGCGATGACTCGCTGGGAATCATGGATAAAGCCGGCCGAAAATACGGTATCTCGCTGCCGGACCGCCAGCTCGCCTGCGCACCGATTTCCTCTCCCGAGGGCCAGCAGTACCTCGGTGCCATGCGCTGCGCCATCAATTATGCCTTTGCCAACCGACAGGCCATCGCCCATTTCACCCGCATGGCGTTTGAGCGGGCTTTGGCCATGCCGCCTGCGGAGATCGGTCTGCGCACCGTGTACGAAGTGGCGCACAACATCGCCAAGTTCGAAACGCACCTGGTCAACGGCGAGCGCAAAAAAGTCTGCGTACACCGCAAGGGTGCAACCCGTGCCTTTGCACCGGGCAGTAACGAAATACCCGCTGCTTACCGCGAGGTGGGGCAACCGGTGCTGATCCCCGGCGATATGGGCCGGTATTCCTATGTTCTCGTCGGCACGGAACAGGCGATGCAGGATACTTTTGGCAGCACCTGCCACGGTGCCGGCCGGGCGCTGAGCCGCACCAAAGCGAAAAAACAGGCACGAGGCCGCAATATCGGCAGGGAGCTGCAGGACCGGGGGATTTACGTCATCGGCAAAAGCCGCAGGACGCTGGACGAAGAGATCCCCGAGGCGTACAAAGATGTCTCGCACGTGGTCGATGCCTGTGCCAGGGCAGGCATCTCGCGCAAAGTCGCGCAACTGCGGCCGCTGGGCTGCATCAAGGGCTGAGGGCCAGGCTGCGGATTTTTTTCACCCCCAGAATAACACTTTCCGGAAAAAATACATGGATCGTTCTGAAGCACAAAAACGCATCGAAGCCTTGCGGGAGCAACTCAACTATCACAGCTATCGCTACTACGTTCTCGACGACCCGGAACTGACCGATGCAGACTATGACCGTATGTTCCGCGAGCTGCAGGAACTCGAAGAACAATTCCCGGACCTCATTACACCTGATTCGCCGACACAACGCGTCGGCGGAGAGCCTCTGGCCGCCTTTGAGCCTGTGCGCCACGCCACGCCCATGCTGAGCCTCGACAACGCGTTTGACGATCAGGAGCTGCGCGATTTTGACGCCCGCCTGCACCGGCTGTTGGAGATTGAGGAACCTTTTGAATATACGGTTGAGCCGAAAATGGACGGCGTTGCCGTGGAGCTGGTTTACATCAACGGCCTGTTCGAGGTCGGTTCGACGCGGGGGGATGGTGTCACAGGAGAAAACATCACTGCAAATCTGAAAACGATCAAATCCATCCCGCTCAGACTCCGGGATGAGGAGATCAGCCTGCCGGCGCGGCTGGATGTCCGCGGCGAGGTGTATTATCCCACCGAGGCATTCAAAAAGCTCAACCGGGAACGCGAAGAGGCAGGAGAACCGACTTTTGTCAACCCGCGAAACTCTGCCTCCGGGTCTCTGCGCCAGCTCGACCCGGCCATAACCGCCACGCGGCCGCTGGATATTTTCGTGTATGGCCTGGGGCTGATCGAGGGCTACGAGCTGACATCACAGTGGCAGGCGCTGCTCGCGTTTAAGAAATGGGGCCTGCGTGTCAATCCCCTCATCACGCTGTGTACCGGCATCGAGGCGGCTATCGAGCACTATCATAATTTTGTACGCATGCGTGAAAGCTTGCCTTATGAGATCGACGGCGTGGTGATCAAGCTGAATGAGTTCCGCCTGCAGGAAAAAGCAGGGGTGCGCTCACGCAGCCCGCGCTGGGCCATTGCACGCAAATTTCCGGCGCATCAGGAAACGACGCGCGTTGTGGATATCATCGCCCAGGTTGGCCGCACCGGCGCGATCACGCCGGTGGCGATCCTCGAGCCGGTGATGGTCGGCGGGGTTGAGGTGCGGCGCGCGACCCTGCACAACCAGGATGAAATCGACCGCAAAGACATCCGCGTCGGCGATACGGTGATCATCCAGCGCGCCGGGGATGTCATCCCGGAAATCATCAAAGTGGTTACATCGAAGCGGGGCACAAACACACAGAAATACACTCTGCCGAAAACCTGCCCGGCGTGCGGCTCGCAACTGGTGCGCCTCGAGGGCGAAGCCGTTCTGCGCTGCGAGAATATCACCTGTCCGGCACAAATCAAGGAATCGATCAAGCATTTTGCCTCCAAGGGAGCGATGGATATCGACGGGTTGGGCGACAAACTGGTCGAGCAGTTGCTCGCCAAAGGTCTGATTTCTTCCCACGCTGATCTGTATTTTCTGCAAAGAGACCAGCTTATCGGCCTTGACCGCATGGCGGAAAAATCCGCCGATAATCTACTCCGGGCCATCGACTCCAGCCGGCGAGTCCCCCTGGACCGTTTTCTCTACGCCCTGGGTATCCGCCATGTCGGCGAGCACATTGCCAAAGTGCTGGCACAGCACTATGGAGAGCTGAAAAAAATCATGCGCGCGCAAGAAGATGAGCTGATGGCGATCAACGAAATCGGCCCACAGGTGGCTTCCAGCATCGTGACTTTTTTTCGCGAGCCGCGCAATCAGAAGCTGATCGAACGCCTGTTCGAGGGCGGGGTGCGTATCGAAAAACAGCAGGGGCCTGCTGCGGAAGCTGACCAGCGCTTTGCCGGCAAAACCTTTGTTTTTACAGGAGCGCTGGAAAAATTTACCCGCAAAGAAGCGGAAAAACTGGTCGAGGAGCGTGGCGGCCGGGCAGCGTCATCGGTGAGCAAAAAGACGGATTACCTCGTGGCTGGCCCGGGTGCCGGATCAAAGCTGGAGAAAGCCAGGAGCCTGGGCGTGGCTGTCATCACGGAAGATGACTTTCTTGAAATGCTGCAATAGGCTTTGAGTGAGGGTAAGTTGAGAAAAGGCCCACGCAACGGCGCAGCGACGCGACGGATTATTTTAGAAGACGTGGCGTGAGAAACAAATGACCGCAGATGTTCAAGTATTTCACTCTGCGCGCAAATACGGATAAAAAAACATCCATGACGAACTGACAGCAAGTCTGAAACTTGAATGGAACAATACTATTCAAACAGCTTTTTTTCGTTCAAAAATTATATCCACTTCAGTTGAACGAGCGGGATAATCTGGTGTTTTTTTCATTCTCAGGTCAGAAACGGTGCAACCGTTCTGGCTGCTGAGTTTGAACATCATCTGTGCTTTTTTGTGAACCACGAAGTGCACGATGGACACGAAGAAAAATAAGAAGAAAGGCAAGGAACTGCTGGTTCAGATTTTTCTATCGATCCACATCCTTCGAGCTCTTCGTG
>DRLW01000220.1 GCA_011375275.1 Bacteroidota bacterium | reverse complement strand
GCGCATGGGGTATGCTGAGTAATGCATAGTATGGTGCTTTGCGACATTTATGTCGCGTCTCCGCCTTGCGCATGGGGCATGTTGAATAACGCAATGTATCGTGCTTCGCGACATGAATGTCGCGGTACGCCTTGCCCCGTAGTATTGCGACATTTATGTCGCGTCTCTGCCTTGTGCATGGGGTATGTTGAATAACGCAATGTATCGTGCTTCGCGACATGAATGTCGCGGTAGGCCTGGCCGGAATGACAGATATCGGGGTCTGGGCAGGCCTGGTTTGCTGAGTAAACTGGATACCCGGCAAAAGAAAGGAAAAGGCTAACACATGGCAGCAAAAGCGTTGTTTGAAAAATTGGCCGGCACATGGCAGGGCACGTGTCGTACGTGGTTTCGGCCGGAGGAACTGGCCGATGAGTCAGAGATCGCCGGCGAGTTCGTGCCGGTTTTGGGCGGTCGATTTTTGCGGCACACCTACGACAGTACACTGCAGGACAAACCCCGCCATGGCGAGGAGATGATCGCCTTCAATGCCATCACGAACACGTTCGAAACGGCCTGGGTGGATGATTTCCACATGAACTACGCGATCATGTTTTCGCAGGGGAAGGCAACAGAGCACGGCTTCAGTGTTCGCGGCGGATACGATGTCAGCGAGGATCAGCCCAGATGGGGGTGGCGAACGGAGTTCGCTTTGCTCGATGAGGACAGCCTGCAGATCACAGCATACAACATCTTCCCGGACGGGAAAGAGTACAAAGCGATCGAGACACTCTATCGTCGCGTCCGGGAATAGGTCGGGCGGATTGGCCGGCGGCTACTGCGAATTATCCGCCGAAATGCTCTCCAATAATGTTTCCATCATCGCCTCGGCAGCATAAGCTGCCAGCTCGCGCAGCGCCTGCCGGTCAGATTCATCGCCGGACTCATAGGTTACCGAAGCGGCCTGGAATTCGCGGTAGAACCAGTTTTTTGAAACCGGAGACCCCAGCCCACCCGGGTCTTCGTTGAGGGCATAATCCGGGAAATGTGCCCGGATTTTGTTCAACCAGCGGTCGGTCAGGCCCTCAGGCACGGTTTTCAGATCTTTGGCCAGGGTATAAAAAATATCTTCCTGGGTCGAATGAAAATCAATGCCGAAATAGACCCGGTTTTCCGGGTTGTCCTTCAGTTTGAGAAATTCGTCCCGGGCAGCCCGCGTTTCCGGCTGGTTGAAATTATACCAGTCGCGATTTAAATCCACCCCTCTGGCATTATGCCGCCAGTGTCCCTCATCGACCCCATCCGGATTCATCAGCGGAATCACTTTGACAGCAAACTGTTTGCGAAAACGCGCGGCAAGGGCTGATTCGCCGGCGATTTTTTCGACAAAGGCCATCATGGCAAGACTGCCCGTGACCTCGGGCGGATGCTGCCGCGAAATGATCAGCACGTGTTTGCGCGCATCAGGCGCTTCGCTGATCTCCATCAGCCGGATCGGCCTACCCATGTGCGAGCGGCCGATCTCGCGCGTGCTGACGTACGGTTTGCCGGCCAGCCCATCGATCCAGCGGTTGAACTGTGCCGTGGTGATCAGCTCCTGGGCCGCAACCCACAGGGTGTCCCGGCTGATATCGAGCTGCAGGAGTGCGGTGTAACGGGTCGTATCGACGCTGAACTTTTCCGGTGTAAGCGGCTGCCAGGTTTCGCCATCCCTGCTGAGTTTGGGAATGTACCGGTGCCGGCCATCCTCGTAGCGCAGCTCCACCTGCACGCGTTGCGGCTTCGCGGCCCAGACCTTGAAGGCGTACCAGGCGCTGTTGTTGATCGGTGCGTTCTCCGGCTGAATGAGAATCGAATAGTGCTGCTCGCCCTTTTGCTCGATGGCGTTGAGCCGGCCGCCGGCAAAGTCATTGCTGAAAAATACACCAGCGCTTTCAAAAGCAAAAGTCCGCCGATCTTGCAGGCTGATTTTTTTGTCCCGGGTGTCTGTGGAACCGGGCGGATCGTAGGAGAGGGGCTTGTTGCCCTCCTGCTCGCTGCAGCCTGTAAAAAGGATGAATATCGCTGAAAACAGAATGAGAATGAGGGTGTTGCGTTTCATGAGATATCCTGTTTGGGAGTGAGGGGGTATCGTCTATTCCGGTTTACCCCGGTCATTACTTTCGCCGCGCCCGACGGGTGGCCTCCGCTGATCGCAAAGGCCACGGTGAGCTCGTTCTTTGTTTGTCGTCCGGTGCGCCATGCGGGACTTCCCCGATCACCGCCGCAACAGCATCTTGGCCGTTTGCATCTGGCCTCCGGCGGTGATGCGCACAAAATAGATGCCTGAGCTGAGGGTTCTGCCGTGCTGATCCCGGCCATCCCAGTGCAGGGTGTGGCGGCCGGCTGCCATTTTGCCGCCGGCAATCGTGCGCACTTCTCTGCCGAGGATGTCGCTGATGCTGATGCGGACTTCCCCGGCCTGTTCGAGCTGAAACAAAATGCCTGTTTCGTGCCGGAATGGATTGGGGAAGGTGCTGAGAAGGCGGAAGTCTCCAGGCTGTGCCCGCTCAGCGGGGACGGCGGTGATCAGCCCGGCGCCCTGCTCGATAGTGATGGTCTGGTTGGCAGCGATATTTTCGATGATCTCCTGCCCGCCGCCCGGCCACTCGACCACGATCCGGCTGATTTTTTGGGCATCGCCGAGACCAAAATGCACCGGCGCCATGCTTTGGCCGAGAAAGTCCACGCCATCATAGTGCCGGTGGAGTGTGAGCCCGGTTTCAGTGGTGAGGCGGACGATGCTGCCAAATGCCGGACGGTTTGCCTGCCTGCCCACGAGGATGATCTTCAGCCAGTTGCCGGGTGCTGCGATGTTTTCGTACAGGTAGGCAGATTCGCGGAAATTGGCCACGAGAATATCGAGGTCGCCGTCATTGTCGAAATCAAATGTGACCATGCCGCGGGCTTCTGCCTCGCCATTGCTGCCCGACTCTTGCGAGATGTTTTGCATCGCAGGGGTGCCCCTTTCGGCGAGCAGGTTGCGAAAGAAAAAATTTTCACCCGGCTCGATGCGAAAGCCGTTCACCGCATACAAATCCTCATCGCCATCGTGGTCGCTGTCGAAAAACTCCGTGGCCCAGCCCCAGCCTGTACCTTCAACGCCGTACTCCAGAGTTTTATTGCTGAATGTCCCGTCGCCGTTGTTGATAAACAGGGGATTATAGGTCGGCTTGTTGGGGTCTCCTTCCCAGAAAACGCCTTCGATGTTGGTGCAGTACACGTCGAAAAAACCGTCATTGTTGATGTCACCGATGGCCACGCCCATGCCGTTGCCCGTATCTTCCAGAGCCACGGCCGCGGTCATATCGGTAAACGTGCCGTCACCGTTATTGGCAAAGAGGTGGTTCGGGCCGTAGTCATTGACCACATACATATCCGGCAGACCGTCGCCGGTGGCATCAAAGGGCAGGGAGGTCCAGGTCGCCTCCCGGTCATTGAGACCGCTCTGCTCGGAGATATCCCGAAACGTGCCGTCACCGAGATTTTCGTACAGGATGTTGTGGCCAAACTGCAGATCATTGGCGTTGCGCCATACCGAGATATACAGATCGAGGTCGCCGTCGAGGTCAAAGTCCCACCAGCAGGAGCTGGCGTGGTGATCGAAGCCGTAGCGGTCTCCCTGCACACCGGCCTCTTCGGCGATATCGACAAAAGTCCCGTCACCCTGGTTGTGGTACAGCTTATTGGCGCCGTTGTTGGTGATGTACAAGTCCGGATAGCCGTCATTATCAAAATCACCCCAGGCAGCACCGGATCGGGTGCCCATGAAATCCACTTTATTATTTATTAATGTGTCCATCACGCCCGCAGAAACTGTGACATTGGTAAACGTGCCGTCGCCATTGTTGCGAT
>DRLW01000219.1 GCA_011375275.1 Bacteroidota bacterium | reverse complement strand
CAATACCGGAGCGGGCTGGCAGCAGTTCCTGGCTTCCACGCTGCTCTGGGTGATCGGCATTAACCTCGCCGTGATGTTTGTCGAAATGGCCACACAGCATCCGACGCAGGATGCCAAAGCCACGGTAAAGATGATTCTGAGCGGGTCATTTGCACCGCTGTTCTGGGTCGGCGTCGTTGTTATCGGTAACGTGCTGCCCTTTGCTCTGCTCTGGTTTGGCGCCAGCGATTTTCTGCTCGCTGCGGCGGTTCTGGCGCTGCTGGGGAGTTATATCACCGAGCACATCTGGGTGCGTGCACCGCAGATGATCCCCAATAGTTGACTTGAGAAGACGGCCCGCCCGCCGAACAGGAGGGAGGCCGTCGCCTGATGGCGGGGCCTGGAGACACCGAGCTTCCCCCGCGCCATACCCGAAACCGGGTCAACCGGAAAACCAGACATCACACTTCATAATCGTCGGAGAAAACAATGTCATACAAACATAAACCCAGCGTGATCGAAAAGATTGCAGAGAGCCTGCACCTGATTCCGCGCCTGCACGAACCGGTTGCGGAGACCCTGCCGCCGGTGAGCGAAAGCGAAACCCTGACCAAATTTCCACCACCGGAAAAATGGGACGACTGGACGGAGTATGAGGCCAAAGCCTGGCCCGGCAGAGAGAAGAAAAACTACATGATCGTGCCCACATCCTGCTTCAACTGCGAGTCCGGCTGTGGCCTTCTGAGCTACATCGACAAGGAAACGCTGCAGGTGCGTAAATTCGAGGGCAACCCCTACCATCCCGGCAGCCGCGGGCGCAACTGTGCCAAAGGCCCGGCTACGATCAACCAGATTACCGACCCGGACCGCATTCTCTACCCGCTGAAGCGCGAGGGCAAGCGCGGCGAGGGAAAATGGAAACGCGTTTCCTGGGATGAGGTGCTCGACGATATCGCCGCGCGCATCCGCAAGGCGATTCAGGAGAAGCGCGGCAATGAGGTGGTCTATCATGTCGGCCGGCCCGGGCACGAAGGTTTTATGGACCGCATTCTCAAGGCCTGGGGCGTGGATGGCCACAACAGCCACACCAACATCTGTTCTGCAGGCGCGCGTTTTGGCTATGCCATCTGGCACGGCTATGACCGTCCCTCGCCCGACCACGCGGAAGCCAAATTCATCCTGCTGATCAGCGCGCACCTCGAGTCCGGGCACTATTTCAATCCGCATGCCCAGCGCATCATCGAGGGCATGATGAAAGGCGCCAAGATGGCGGTGATGGACCCGCGTCTGTCCAACACGGCGAGCATGGCGGATTACTGGATGCCGACCTATCCCGGCAGTGAGGCGGCTGTTCTGCTGGCCATGGCAAAAATCATCATCGACGAGGGATTGTATGATGAAAAATTCATGCGCGAGTGGGTGAACTGGCAGGATTACATGAAAAACGAGCGCCCGAAGCAGAAGCCGACCTTTGAAAATTTCATCGCAGCATTGCAGGAAGAGTACGCCGAGTACACGCCGGAATTTGCCGAAAAGGAGAGCGGCGTTCCCGCTGCCACGATCATCGAAGTGGCGCACAAAATCGGCGAGGCCGGTTCACGCTTTGCGACGCATAACTGGCGCAGCGCCGGCAGCGGCAACCTCGGTGGCTGGGCTGTGGCGCGTTGCCTGCATTTTCTCAACGTGCTCACCGGCAGCGTCGGCACGCCCGGCGGCACCTCTCCGAGTGCGTGGAATAAGTTCAAACCGACCACTTTTGCCAACCCGCCTGCGCATAAATTCTGGAACGAGCTGCATTTTCCCAATGAATATCCGCTGGCTCACTTTGAGATGAGTTTCCTCTTGCCGCATTTTCTCAAAGATGGCCGCGGCAAGGTCGATGTCTATTTCTCGCGCGTCTTCAACCCGGTCTGGACCTATCCCGATGGCTTTTCGTGGATCGAAGCGTTGGAAGACGAGGATAAAATCGGTCTGCACATGGCGATGACCCCGACGTGGAATGAAACAGCGTACTATGCCGACTACGTCCTGCCCATGGGGCACTCGAGCGAGAGGCATGACATTCTGAGCTACGAGACGCACTCCGGCATGTGGGTGGCCTTTCGCCAGCCTGTTTTGCGCGAGGCCATGCGCAAGATGGGCAAGGAGGTCGAGTTTACCTATCAGGCTAATCCCGGCGAGGTGTGGGAAGAAGATGAGTTCTGGATCGAGCTGTCCTGGCGTATCGATCCGGACGGCAGTCTGGGCATCCGCCAGCACTTTCTTTCACCCTATCGCGAAGGTGAAAAAATCACCATCGATGAGTACTACCGGTATATCTTCGAGAACATTCCCGGCCTGAAGGAAAAGGCTGCGGAAGAAGGCCTGTCAGCGCTGGACTACATGCGCAAGTACGGTGCTTATGAAGTTGAACCGACCAGTTATGAGAAGCACCTCAAACCCGTGGATTCAAAGATCGTCAACCAGGCAGAGCTCGATGCCGAGACCAACATCCTGCGCAAAGATGATCAGGCCGTCGGGGTTATGGTGGATGGCAAGCCCTGCACCGGCTTCCCGACGCCGACCCGCAAGCAGGAGTTCTATTCACAGACCCTGGTTGACTGGGGCTGGCCGGAATACAAAATTCCGACGTACATCAAGAGCCACATCCATCCGGAAAAGCTCAACAAGCAAATCGGCGAATACGTGCTGGTGCCGACCTTCCGCCTGCCGACGCTGATCCACTCGCGCTCCGGCAACGCCAAATGGCTGACGGAAATCGCCAACCGCAATCCGATCTGGATGCACCCGGTCGATGCCGAGCGTTTCGGCGTCAAAACCGGTGATCTGCTGCGCATGAACACGGATATCGGCTATTTTGTCGATAAGGTCTGGGTTACCGAAGCGATGAAACCCGGCGTCGTGGCCTGCTCGCACCATATCGGACGCTGGCGCCGGCCACAGGATAAGGAAGGAAACCGCTGGGCGACCAATACGGTTACGCTGGAGCAGCCTGAAAAGGGCAAATGGCGCATGCGCGTCATCGATGGCGTGCGGCCGTTCAAAAGCGATGACCCGGACTCGAAACGCATTTTCTGGAGCGATGGCGGGGTGCATCAGAATATCACGCATGCCGTGCATCCGGATCCGATCAGCGGCATGCACTGCTGGCACCAGCGTGTGCGCATCGAAAAGGCACACCCGGAAGACCAGTACGGTGATGTCTTTGTGGACACCGAAAAATCATTTCAGGTTTACAAAGAATGGCTCGAGATGACGCGACCGGCTCCCGGTCCGAACGGCCTGCGCCGCCCGCTGTGGATGAACCGTCCCCTGCGTCCTGTCGAAGAGATGTTTTACATCAAGGAAAAGTAGCGCCGGGCTGCGGGGGGATGCCCAGCCTGCCCGGCTGGAGGCATGTAGTTGGAAGTGGTTTTTTTGCGGGGCCGGGTTCTCCGGCCCCACACCACCACGGTAGCGGCCGTCACAGACGGCCGTTTTGCTTTCCGGTGTAGAGTACCTGCGGCTACAGGCAGCGCCCGGGTTATTATTTCTTGGTTATCCCGCCTGTGATTTTTGCGATGATTTTTTCGCGCGTCATGCCGGGGTCGTCTGTTGTGAAACAGAAGGCTGTAGCGGTTTTGCCCAGCTTGTGAAAGCGGGCGATATCGCCGCTCGTGTTGCTGATGCGCCAGTCGATCCAGCCTTTTTTGACCCCACCTCCCGTATCCATGGCCTCGGTGAGGAACATCTCGCCACTCTCCGTGATCAGAACGATGTAGGACCGGGCTTTGGGCTTCATTTTGCCGGCCTTGCCATAGCGTTGCGCGAGCTGTTTGCGCCGCGCCGTGTTTGGCACAGACAGGGGGAAATCCGCGGGATTGACGGAGACAGTCACCCAGTCGATGGCCGGCTGTCCTGAGGCGGTGAGCCCGTTCGGTGCAGGCGCTTTTTCGATGGGTATGAAGACAGCTTCGTTCGAGATGTTCTTTTTGATAAAATCGAGGCCATTTTTCGACTTCCACGAAAAGGCTTTGCAGCTCGTGTAGCTATTTCTGCCAGCGTATTTGCCTTTGTTCCAGCCGGCATCGCGCAGCAGGGCGTAGTTGGTGAAATACTCTTTGCCATCGAATTTCAGCCTGCCGGACCCGGCCATCATGACGCGGTCGAGAAAAAAAGTGTACTGGAACTCGCGGGCATCGATCTTTTGTGTGCGGATTTTTTCCTGTATGCAGGCTGAAAGCGCCTCCGGAGCACAGCGCTCGCTTTTGGCGATCAGATAGTAGGTCAGGCTGACTTTTTTCGGCATGCCCTTGAGCTCGTCGAGGTTATTTCTCAACCAGTTGAGTGCCGAAGCGCGGTTCTCGAGCACGATGGCCTGTCCGGGCACAGAACCGCGATCTTTGCTGGCGGATCGCCGGGCAGCTTTTTTGTCCCCCGTGGGAGTATCCGGCCGCGTGACGTCCGTCACTGGCGGGCGGGTGGGAGCTGGCGGTTTTTTCTTGAACATTCTCGGGCCGCCCAGGGCAAAGAACAGGGCAGCACCTCCAAGTATAAATTTGATCAGTGTACTCATCAGACTACCTGCGCGTTTGAGTCAGAGCGGCGTGGGGCTGATTCAACCGTCCGTCCGGGAGCGAGTTGCTGCGAACGGCCGGTCTGGGTTCGGGATATGAAAAATAGCGGTTTTCCTGATCGGTAGCGGAAAAAGCAGATCGGAACCCGCAAAAATCCTGATCCCGCTTCCCTGTAATATGGATTGTGAGCTTGCAAGCTGACAGTGCTGTTGTCGTCCGGATATCCAGTTTGATGAGCAAACCAGGCCTGGCCCAGATGCGGACATCTGGCATCACGGAAAGGCGCAGCGCCGTGCCGGAATCTCATCTTTTCGGGCACGTGCCAGAGATATCCCGGTCTTTCCCTGCGGGGAAAACGGAATGGGGGCAGGCACGTGCTGTTGCCGAGCGGCCTGCTTGAATAGATGCAACTGTGCTGAGTGAAGTGGATAACCAGATGTTCGTTCACCTGAAGTGCATTTATTTTTGGAACAAAGGGACAGCAGAGAAAGCTGTTTGGGCTCTTCCTGAGATTGTGTGGGTTGGGGGAATTATCGTTTTGCAATTCCGGCCGGTGTTGATGGTTGTCAAAATGATAAGTGCCCTCGCCCGAATTTTGGGGGGCTCGAGATTTATTTATCCGTGGCACCCATACCCGTACCCGT
>DRLW01000218.1 GCA_011375275.1 Bacteroidota bacterium | reverse complement strand
TCTCGGGCGAGTTGCTGCTGAGGATGTCTATGATCCTGAAAGCGGAGACATCATCATCGAATCCGGCGAGCTCATCGATGAGGAAAAGGCTGATCAGATTTCCGACGCCGGCATCGAATCCGTCTATATTCGTTCGGTGCTCACCTGCGAGTCGGAGCGTGGTGTCTGCGCCAAGTGTTATGGCCGCAACCTGGCAACCGGCAACATGGTGACCATCGGTGAGGCCGTTGGTGTCATGGCTGCGCAGTCAATCGGCGAACCGGGAACACAGCTCACGCTGCGGACCTTCCACATCGGTGGTACGGCCTCGCGTATCGCAGCACAGTCCCAGGTTGCTGCGCGTCAGGATGGCCGGGTCGAGTTCGAAAACCTGAAATCGGTTACTCAGGCGGATATGACTGTTGTCGCTGTCGGCCGAAATGCGCGTCTGAAAGTGATCGATGAAAATGATCGCGTGCTGTCGCAGTTTATCATCCCCTACGGTGCTCAGATCAATGTGACCGACGGCCAGGACGTGAAAAAAGGCCAGGTTCTCTTTCATTGGGACCCCTACACCGCCAGCATCATCGCGACGACTGAGGGTACCGTGAAATATATCGACATCAAAGAAAATGTCACCATGCGCGAGGAGCTGGATGATACGACCGGCCTGAAACAGCGGGTCATCATCGAGTCGCGCATGCGTAACCTGAGCCCGACCGTGCAGATCGTCGATGCAGAAGGCAACAAGCTGAGCTCGTACATTCTGCCCACGCGCTCGCACCTGCAGGTTTCCGACGGCGAGAAAGTCAGCCCCGGTGACGTGCTGGTTAAAATCCCGCGTGGTATCGCGAAAACCCGTGATATCACCGGTGGTCTGCCCCGGGTTGCCGAACTGTTCGAAGCGCGTAAACCCAAGGAACCGGCGATTGTCAGTGAGATCGACGGCACGGTTCGATTTGGTGAAATCCGTCGCGGTATCCGTCGCGTTATCGTCACTTCGCGTGATGAGCAGGATGAACGCACATATCTGATCCCGTACGGAAAGCACGTTCTCGTCCATGACGGCGACTATGTAGAAGCTGGTGAGAAGCTGTGCGAAGGGTCGGTGGCGCCGCATGACATTCTCAATATTCTCGGGCCGAACAAGGTGCAGGAATATCTCGTGAATGAAATCCAGGAGGTTTACCGCCTGCAGGGTGTGCGCATCAACGACAAGCACATCGAGATCATCGTACGCCAGATGCTGCAGAAGGTCAAAATTGAGGACCCGGGTGATACCCCATACCTCGAAGGCGACCAGGTTGACAAAATCCGCTTTCTGCATGAGAACGAGAAGATCCGCAACAAAGTGGTGATCACCGCGGTGGGCGACAGCGAGTACGCGGAAGGTGAACTGGTTGATAAGGATGACTTCGATGCTGTCAGCGCTGAGCTGCGCAAAGCGAAAAAGACACCGCCGGAGTCCCGGGCTGCGACGCCTGCTACATTCCAGCCGCTGCTGCTGGGTATCACCAAGGCTTCGCTGACCACGGAAAGCTTCATCTCAGCCGCATCGTTCCAGGAAACCACACGCGTTCTTGCCGATGCTTCGGTCGCGGGTAAGCGGGATTATCTGCGTGGTCTGAAGGAAAACGTGATCATGGGTAATCTCATCCCGGCTGGCACGGGTCTGCCGAAATACAAAAAGATCCGGGTCAAGAAAAAGGATGATGCGGTATCAGAGAACGGCGCTGATGTCAAGCCTGCAATCGGTGAAGTGGCCTGATCGTGCAGCGTTTGATGTGCCGAAAAGTATGACAATAAATTATAAAAAAAAGATTGCATTTCGAGTAAAGTTTTTCTATATTTTCAGTCTGTGATTTTAAGGAGGTATCTTGCCTACAATAAATCAACTTGTCCGATTTGGTCGAAAGCGCCAGCTGCGCAAGACCACGTCTCCGGCTCTGACCGGAGCACCGCAACGACGTGGCGTTTGTACGCGTGTTTACACGACGACGCCGAAAAAACCGAATTCGGCCTTGCGTAAGGTCGCCCGTGTTCGCCTCACCAATGGTTTTGAGGTGACGGCCTATATTCCGGGCGAAGGGCATAACCTGCAGGAGCACTCGATCGTTCTGATTCGCGGTGGTCGTGTCAAGGATTTGCCTGGTGTGCGTTATCACATCGTTCGCGGCGTTTATGATACGAGCGGTGTGCAGGATAGGAAGCAGGCCAGATCAAAATACGGAACCAAGAAAAAATAAATTCGAGTTTTTGAATGCGTAGAAGAAAAGCGGAAAAGCGTCAGGTTTTACCGGATCCTAAGCATAAAAAAGTTCTGGTCACCAAATTCATCAATTCGATGATGCGGGGAGGCAAGAAAAGCGTTGCTGAGAAGATTTTCTACTCTTCCCTCGATCTGGTGGAGAAGAAAAGCGGTAAGCCTGGCATCGAAGTATTCGAGCGTGCTGTAGAAAATGTCAAGCCGATTCTCGAGGTGAAGTCACGCCGGGTCGGTGGTGCAACGTATCAGGTTCCGATTGAAGTTCGTGAAGATCGCCGGCAAGCGCTGGCAATCCGCTGGCTGATCCTTTATTCGCGTGCTCGTAACGAGAGAACGATGGAACAGCGGCTGGCCAATGAAATCCTCGCTGCTGCCAACAAAGAAGGTGCTTCGATCAAGAAGCGCGAAGATACCCACCGGATGGCCGAGGCAAACAAAGCATTCGCCCACTTCCGCTGGTAAAATTTGACATCAGTGGTTATCGGTATGGCCGGGGAAGTTTTCCGATTTTGAAAACTTCCCCTTATTTATGATTAATTTGTATCACTTTTCACTGTTAAGACTGCGGTTTACGCTGTAAAGCGCTTTTTTTTGTAATTCTGGAAAACACATCATGGCTAAAGATAGTTTGGCAAACACACGTAATATCGGCATCATGGCCCACATCGACGCCGGCAAAACCACGACGACGGAACGCATCCTGTTCTATACCGGCATTCTGCACAAGATGGGTGAGGTGCACGAAGGCGCTGCGACCATGGATTGGATGGCGCAGGAAAAAGAGCGCGGTATTACGATTACCTCGGCTGCAACCAGTTGCTACTGGCGTGACTGCCGGATCAATATCATCGATACCCCGGGGCACGTTGATTTTACCGTAGAAGTCGAGCGTTCGCTGCGTATTCTCGATGGTGCTGTTGCCCTGTTCTGCGCCGTGGGTGGCGTCGAGCCGCAGTCGGAAACCGTCTGGCGGCAGGCTGATAAATACCAGGTTCCCAGAATCGCTTTTGTCAACAAGATGGACCGCGTCGGTGCGGATTTCCACAATGCCGTCGATATGATGCGCGAGCGTCTTGGCGCCAACGCGATTCCGATCCAGCTCCCGATCGGTGCTGGCGAGATGTTCAACGGCATCATCGACCTGATCAAGATGAAGGCCGTTGTTTATAATGAAGATAATTTGGGGACCACCTGGGAAGAGATCGACATCCCTGAAGACCTGCTCTCTGAGGCCGAAGAACACCGCACTCATCTGCTCGAAGCCGTATCCGATTATAATGACCACCTGATGGAGAAATATCTCGACGGTGAGGAGATCACCGAAGAAGAATTGCGTGAAACGATCCGTAAGGCTACGATCGACGTCAGCATCGTGCCGGTTCTTTGCGGTACGGCCTTCAAAAATAAAGGCGTCCAACGCCTTCTCGATGCGATAACCTATTTTCTGCCTTCTCCCGTAGATTTGCCCGCAGTTAAAGGTCATCATCCAAAAACAGAAGAACCGCTTGAACGCGAACCCAGTGATGACGCACCTTTTTCCGCCCTTGCGTTCAAAATTATGAGTGACCCCTATGTCGGCAAGCTCACCTATTTCAGAGTTTACTCAGGAATCATCAAGGCGGGTTCCTATGTTTATAACGCCAACGCAGGCAAGAAAGAGCGCATCGGGCGCATTCTGCGTATGTCTGCCAACAAGCGGGATGATATCGAAGAAGCCC
>DRLW01000217.1 GCA_011375275.1 Bacteroidota bacterium | reverse complement strand
CGGGGTTGCACCGCTATGGCGCTAAGAGCGCGAAGAAAGCTGGGTTGTAGTAAAAAATCATTGTCATCACTTCCATAAAGGTGACTCTGTTTTTCCGCCATCGGCTTTTCATACCAGCGATAAATGTCACCTTAATTTTCTTTGCGTCCCTGGCGCCATGGCTGTTCAAAAAAATTGCACAGATGACATGCAAAATCTACAGCCAGAACGTTTGCATCGTTACAGAGCTGCGGTAAAATTTATAGACGGGCAAACTTCATCAAACTATATCAATTTTCCAGGTTGAAATCTGAAACAATATCAGCGATTCGAAGCGCACAACAAAAAGGCTTACGATGAAACGGTGTTTTTCCAGCACGTATCTGATCCTGTTTTTTCTCGTCCTGCTGCCGGCCTGCAAGCAGGATATCACACCCGGGCAAAAGATGGCCATCCAGTTCAACGCCCGGGAACCGGTTACGCCACCCGAGAGCACTCTGAGCATGCAACAGGCGATGGTTTTGCAGCAGCAATTCAATCGCCAAATGATCAAATGGAAAGGCCCGATCGCCGGTTACAAAGCCGCCCTCACCAGCAGAGCTGCGCAGGAACGCTTCGGAACAAACGAACCTGTTCGCGGAACGCTGTTCAAAAAAATGCTGCTGGAGAACGGCGCAAACCTCGAGATCAGTTTTGGCATACGACCGCTCTATGAGGCCGACCTGCTGGTACGCATCGGAGATGAAACGATCAACACAGCACAGACGCCGCTGCAAGCTCTGCAGGCCATCGACGCGGTTATTCCTTTTATCGAGCTGCCTGATCTCGCCTACCCGAAAAGCACAAAACTGACTGCCCCGCTGCTGGCAGCGATAAACGCGGGCGGCCGGCTCGGCGTTTTTGGTGCCCCGCACCCGGTACATGCCGATTCAGCCACTCTGCAACGCTTCGGCACCTTCCGTGTGAAACTCATCGCCGATGATCAGGAACTCATTGCAGAAAACACCGGTGCAGCGCTCATGGGCCACCCGATGAATGTGGTGCTCTGGCTGCGGGATTCACTGGCCCGGGATGGCATCCAGCTTAAAAAAGGCGATCTTCTTTCCCTTGGCTCCCTCACCCCCATCTTTCCGGTGACCGTAGATACCCGCATCACAGCACGATACGAGGGGCTTTTGCCGGATAAGCCCATCGAAGTGAGTGTACAGTTTCGCTGAACAGCGCATGGTAGTCCCGCAGGCGCTTCCTCAAACACCCTCTCGCCACACCGCTGAAATTCTCCTCTCGTCACACCGCTCCTGCGGTGTGACGCCTCTCTCCTGCGGCTGCTCACAAGCGGGACGAGACACCGCCTGAGCCCGCAAGTACGCACCGAGACCGGTGACATTCCGACACCTCGCGTCGCTTCGGCTGGTATGCCGGGTAATGATATTTGATCAGTCCCGAGGGCTGAGGATATGGAAAACCGGATCACAGGCGCGCTGAAGCGCGCACTACGAACCTATCGACACGACGAATTTGTGATCTTTTTTCTCGCGCTGAAGCGCGCACTACGAACGTTTCATCCTGTCAGGAAGATAGTCACCCCGGATTTGCAATCCCCAGCATACCTGCTCAGGAATTACAAATTTGCACAACAGTCGAAATTCTTCTCTGCCGTCCGATAATTGGCTTGATCGGTATCCGTCCCTGAAGGGAGATTTTTCACAAAATATGTTCTTTTTTTATTGCCTGAAAATGAAATAATGAGTATATCGATGACTTATGAATATGCTCTTCTGTTTCAGCATCTCAGGCAGGAAAACCCGCACCCTACAGAAAGCAGATTTTTATTGCGGAACCCGATCGAAGTGAATGAAATCGTTGTTCTCACTGTTATCTTATCTATCCCGCTTTATTTCAAATGAGCATAGCGCACGAGGAATAACGGGATAGCTGAAAAATCCTTTCCAGAAGATTTACACAACACAAGCTGCTTACTCCTAAACGATTGTGCTGTGAATTTTTCGATTTGCCGGATTTTTCAGACGTTACGACGAATCTGCTCAAGGACAAACGGATAAAGGAGAAACATGATCAAGCGGACCCTGAACTTCTTGCTGGAGAACTCGGCATTCCTGATTATCGGCGCACTGCTCGGCCTGGCCTGGGCCAACATCGATCACGAATCTTATGAGCATCTCCTGGAGCTACCCCTTTTCGTCAACAATCTCATCGGTGTGCCTCATGATGGGCACAAAATCATCACCTTGCATTTTCTCGTCAATGATATTTTCATGGCCTTCTTTTTCGCCATAGCCGGCAAGGAAATCTGGGAAGCGACGCTGCCCGGCGGGCCGCTGCACAACCCCAAGCGTGCTGCAGTCCCTATCGTCGCCGCAGTCGGCGGCATGGTTGGCCCGGCGCTGATCTACCTCTACGGCGCTCATCTCATCGGCGAATATGAGACCCTGGCCAACGGCTGGGCGATCCCCTGCGCCACGGACATCGCTTTCAGCTACATGATCGCGCGCATCGTTTTCGGTGCTGCCCACCCGGCGATATCGTTCCTGCTTCTGCTCGCTATTG
>DRLW01000216.1 GCA_011375275.1 Bacteroidota bacterium | reverse complement strand
TGCCCGTCGCCGGGCTGCCGCTGGAATAGCGCGAGACATAATCAAACGTATGTGTTTGCGGCAAAATTTCCCGCATGCGCGGCAGCACAAAATACCACGCGCCCATGTTGCGCGGTTCTTCCTGCACCCAGCGGACTTCACGCGCATCGGGGTAGATTTCAAACAGCTTTTTCACCTGCTCATACGGAAAAGGATAGAGCTGCTCCAGCCGGGCCACCGCAACATCTTCAATACCGTTTTCATCGCGGTATTTCATCAGATCAAAAGCGACTTTGCCGGTACACAGCAGCAAACGCGTGGCCTTGCGCGGCTGCTTCGGGTCGTCGAGCAACTGCTGGAACTGGCCATCAGTGAATGAAGCGACCGGACACTTGGTCACCGCTGCGCGCAGCAAACTCTTCGGCGTCATCACGATCAACGGCTTGAGCATTTCCAGCTTGCCCTGTCTGCGCAACAGGTGAAAATACTGCGCCGCAGTGGTCGGGAACGTCACGATCATGTTATTTTCAGCGCACAGGGTGAGAAAGCGCTCCAGCCGCGCTGACGAGTGCTCCGGCCCCTGGCCTTCGAAACCGTGCGGCAGCAGCAGAGTCAGCCGGCTTTTCTGGTTCCACTTATTTTCAGCCGAGGAAATAAACTGATCGATGACGATCTGCGCACCATTGACAAAGTCTCCGAACTGCGCTTCCCACAGTACCAGCGCCTCCTGTCGTGAAACCGAATAGCCGTACTCGAACCCGAGGGCCGCGTACTCGCTCAGCAGGCTGTCATGAACCTGATACTGTGCCTGCTCCTGCTCGCGGATGTGATTCAGCGGAATGTATTTATCCTCATTCTCATAATCCACCAGCACCGAATGCCTGTGGCTGAACGTGCCGCGCCCGGAATCCTGCCCGGCAAGGCGTACCGGAATGCCCTCCAGCAGCAGGCTGCCAAACGCCAGCGCCTCTGCCAGCGACCAGTCCACTGAATCGTTCTCCAGCATTTTGCTGCGAGCCTGCAGCCAGCGCCCGAGCTTGGGATGGCCATGAAACCCTTCGGGCAGTGTGCTCAGCGCTGCGGTGATTTCTTCGAGCGTCGCCCGTTGCACGCGCGTATCCACTTCCGGCAACGGTTCCGGCTCGGTATCCATGTACGGAATCACCACTTCCGGCGGCTTGCTGTCGCGTGTTTCTTCGAATGCTTTCTGCAGCTTGGCGTGGAACTCATCCATCGCCTTTTCCGCCTCTTCCATGGTCAGATCACCGCGGCGGATCAGCGCTTCCGTGTAGAGCTTGCGCACCGACCGTTTCTCGTCGATTTTCTTGTACATCAGCGGCTGGGTGTAGCTCGGCTCATCGCCCTCGTTATGCCCGTGCCGGCGGTAGCACATCATATCCACCACGACATCCTTCTTGAAAGCCTGGCGGAATTTAAACGCGAGCTCGACCACGCGCAGACAGGCCTCGGGGTCGTCGCCATTGACGTGAAAAATCGGCGCCTGCACCATTTTCGCCACATCGGTCGCATACACCGTCGAGCGTGCCTTGGCCGGCGAGGTCGTGAACCCGATGATGTTGTTGACCACGATGTGCACCGTGCCGCCGGTGGCATAGCCTTCCAACTGGCTCAGATTCAGAGTTTCTGCCACCACCCCCTGGCCGGCGAACGCAGCATCGCCGTGGATGAGCACCGGCATGATCTGCTCGCCCTGCTCATCCTGCTCAACATCCTGGCGCGCGCGGGCCATGCCCTCGACTACCGGATCGACCGCTTCGAGATGGCTCGGATTCGAGGCCAGCTCCAGCGCCAGCTCATGGCCGTCCTCGGTCACATGCGTGCCCTGAGCACCGAGGTGATATTTCACGTCGCCGGTGCCCTGCTGAGACTCGGGATCGAGATCGCCCTCGAACTCGCGAAAAATGCGTGCATAACTTTTGCCCAGATTATTGGCCAGCACATTCAGCCGCCCGCGGTGCGCCATGCCGATGATCACCTCGCGCACGCCGCTCTGCGCCGCTGAAGTAAACAGATGATCGAGCATCGGAATCAGAGTCTCCGCCCCTTCGAGGCTGAAGCGCTTGTGCCCGATGTATTTTGTATGCAGAAAACGCTCGAACGCCTCGGCATCGTTGAGCTTGAGCAGGATGCGGCGAATCTGTCCTTTGCTCAGCCATTCGGAGCGATGCACGCCCTCCACCCTTTCCTGAATCCAGCGCTTCTGCTCCGGCTCCTGAATGTGCATAAACTCGACGCCGATGGTGCGGCAGTAAGCTTCCTGCAGGATATCGAGAATCTCGCGCAAAGTAGCGCGACGCCTGCCGGTCAGATCAAACGTAAAAAACTCGCGATCGTAATCCCAGATCGTCAGGCCGTAGTTTTCCGGCTCCAGCTCGGGATGGCTCCTGGCCTCAAAGCTCAGGGTGTTGGTGTTGGCGATCAGATGCCCGCGCACGCGGTACATGTTGATCAGCCGGGCCACGCGCACCTGCTTCTCGGCTTCGGAAGCAGCGCCCCCGGCTGCAGCGTCGAAAAATGCATTGGAGTCCCGTGTCAGCTTCAACGGGTGATGCGGAATCTGCATGCTGGCGAAAATATCTTCGTAAAAATCATCCTCGCCGGCCAGCAGCTTGTGCAGGGTTTGCAGAAAAAGACCGCTTTCCGCCCCCTGGATGATGCGATGGTCATACGTGCTGGTGACGGTCATCACCTTGCTCAGGCCCAGGCGCGCAATGGCGTTGGGGTCCGCCGAGTGCCACTCCGCCGGATACTGGATACCGCCGGTGGCGACGATCAGTCCCTGGCCCTGCATCAGCCGCGGAATCGAATGCACGGTACCGATCATGCCCGGATTGGTCAGCGTTACGGTCGTGCCCTGAAAATCCGTGGGATCGATGGCGTTGGTGCGCACCTTGCGGATGAGCGCGTTGTAGGCATCGAAGAACTCCTGAAACGACAGTGTATCCGCAGCCTTGATATTGGGCACCAGCAACGAGCGGCTGCCGTCTTTTTTCTCGACATCCACGGCCAGCCCGAAATTGATATGCTCGGGCACGACTTTGTATGGTTTGCCCTTGCTCTCGACATAGTGCGCGGTCATCGCCGGCATTTTCATCAGCGCCTTGAGAATGCCCCAGGCGATGATATGGGTAAAACTCACTTTGCTGCCGCCCACGCTGAGCTGAAACTCGTTGATGATGCGCCGGTTTTCGTCCAGCAGTTTGACCGGAATGATGCGTGTGGAGGTCGCTGTGGGGATTTTCAGGCTCTGGGTCATGTTTTTGACGATCAGAGCAGCCGGGCCGCGGATGGGCAGAGCGCCTTCGGGCAGGGCGGCACCGTTTTCTGCCGGAGCCGGGGTAACCGCCGCGGGCTCTTCCGCTGCCTGAGGCGGGGGCGGCGCCACCGGGGCACTGGGGATAGCCGCCGCGCCACCGGACTTGTAATCGGCGAAAAAATCCCGCCAGCTCTCGCCGACAGAGTTTGGATCCTGAAGATAGTTTTGGTACATTTCCTCGATCAGCCACGAATTCGGGCCGAACGTCAGAGGTTTGTTTTCACTTTTCTTGCTGTCCGACATATCTTTGTCCTGTGCACTATATTTAGATTGGGTGATTTTTTCTGTCTCAAACGCTCACAACACGCCATCACCTGCTGCAATCCCGGCGCGCCGCGTCCATGGCTCACGCGTTAGTCTGTACTGAAATTGAGCGTCAATGTTAATACTTCTATCCTCGATTTTCAAGGATAAAGACAGAATTATCACAACTTTCTCATGCATGCAGCGTAGTGCAGAAAATCCCGCGTTTCGCAGGCACAGCCCCCGCTGTTGCGACATCCGGCACTGCCCGGGAAACGCGATCTGTCCAAATAAACAACGGACACAATCCGTATAGAGCATAATCCAATAACACGGAGGTACCATGATCAATTCCACCACACCGACCCTGGCCGGCAAAGAGATCATCCGCTACCACGGCGTCGTCACCGGCGAGGCGATCCTCGGCGCCAACATCTTCCGCGATTTTTTCGCCGGCATCCGCGACATCGTCGGCGGCCGCTCGGCGGCATACGAAGCTGAGCTGAAAAAAGCCCGTGAAATCGCCTTTCAGGAGATGAACCAGGAAGCCGCCGAACGCGGCGCAAACGCCGTGGTCGGCATCGACATCGACTACGAAACCGTCGGCGGCCAGGGCAGCATGCTGATGGTTACCGTCAGCGGCACCGCCGTCACCCTGCGCTGACCACCCCAACGCCCGCGCGTGCCAGCAGACCGGGCACGCGCGGGGCACTGAGGCTATCGGCGATAATGGTTCTTCCTCTAATCGTTAGGGTTGATTTATAGGGGCGACCAGCGGGTCGCTCCTACAAGCAAACCGGGTCAAAACCAGGATGTATCACGACATCCATACCATGTCGCGCATACGATTCTTTTCGTTATTCAGGAGGGTTGGCTGGGACGCGACATAAATGTCGCGGTACGGGGCGTGACAAGAGTGTAACGCGACATTCATGTCGCGTGGTATGATCGTCTACATATTAACCCGGGGCCAAAACCAAAATCCTCCGGTTCCGTCATGGCCGGATTTAAATCTGCGGTCATCTAACAGATCAATGAATATCAAGATACTTCTGGACAAAAATTCTGGCGACGCAATTATTGGGAACACATCATTCGCAACAAAACCGAATTATATCATCAACACCCCCAAAAATCGGACCGAGGACAAATATCATTTTTATATCCTGAACACCGACCGGATCCGTAAAACGATGATTTCCCACCCCACTCGATTTGAGGAAGAGCCGTCCCAATAACAAACACACACGCCCCCCAAAAAACAAAACGCGGCAGGGCCAAAACCCTGCCGCGCTGTGAATCCAAATCATTCCGTCCCCCAAACTCCCCCTACTTATCTTCCTGGAGCTGAATCGCCGGGATGTCTGCGGCTTTGACCAGGGCGTTGATTTTGTCCAGTGAGGATGCTTTCAGCTCCTGCCAGCGTGCCAGCTCGGCATCGATTTTCGCGGTCAGTTCTTTTTTCACCGCCACAGCCTGGTCTGTGGGGCGGAAATCGCCGCGGGCCACGACACTGGCCAGGGCCGCCAGCTTGTTGTTCAGCCGGATCGGGAAATTGAGCGGGTCCTGCCGGCTCTGATTTTTGGTCTGGTACAAAGCCTGCTCGATTTTACGCGCTGCATCGAGAAAAGCCTTTGCCGCAGCCTTGATTTCACCAGAGTTATCCGCGGTTTTGGTGCGCTTTTGAATATCTTTGACCTGCTTGCGCACAGCGCGGATTTCCTTGATGGTTTTATGCGTTTCGCTGAGCTTATCGCGCACAGCGATGAGAAAGTCGAACTGCGCGCGTAAGTCGGCCTCGCTGGAGCTGGAGCGCGGGTCTTTGCGGATTTCAAAAGGCACGGTCACCGAATCACTGCCGACCACCAGCCGGGCCTGGTACTGTCCGGGCGCGGCTTTTGGCCCGCGCACACTGCCCGCCCACATGATCAAACCCTTGAAAGACTCGGCATCCGGATAGCGCATATTCCAGACAAAGCGGTTCATGCCGGCTTTGGCAGCCATCTGCTCCGGCTTCTTCTTCGCCCTGGGTGAGAAACTGCGGATGACTTCACCGTCCTGCTGCAGAATCACCAGGCGCACTGAAGCGCTGTCCGGTACATCCTTGAAATAATAGTGCAACACCACGCCGTTGGGCGGATTCTGCCCGGAGTTTTTCGGCGGGCCGAAGAATGAAAATCCGGGCACGCGATAGGCCGGACGCGGCGAAAACAGGTGGAACGCCTTCCCGGCAATCTCTGCATCGAGCTCGTGCAGAGGCGTCAGATCATCCAGAACCCAGAACGAACGGCCCTGCGTTGCTACCACCAGGTCATCGTTTTTGATCGCCAGATCGGTGATGGGCACGATGGGCAAATTGAGCTGAAACTTCTGCCAGTTGGCGCCATCATCGAAAGAGATGTACATGCCGTATTCGGTGCCGGCATAGAGCAGCCCGCGGCGCTTCGGGTCCGCGCGGATAACGCGGGTGAAATGCTGCGCATCGATGCCTTTGGTGATCTTCTTCCACGACTTGCCGTAGTCCGTGGTTTTGTACAGATACGGTGCAAAATCATCGGATTTATACATGGTCGCAGCCACGTACAGGCCGCCTTTTTCAAAAGGGTGCGCTTCGATGCTGTTGATCTGAATCCACTCGGGCATGATCTTTTTCGGCGGGGTGACGTTCTGCCAGGTTTTGCCGCCGTCGCGGGTGATGTGGATCAGGCCGTCATCCGAGCCGGCCCAGATCACACCGGGTTCGTGCACGCTCTCGGCCACGGCGAAGATGGTGCTGTAATATTCCACACCGGTATTATCCTTGGTGATCGGGCCGCCGGAGGGGCCGAGGCGCGAGGGATCGTTGCGCGTCAGGTCCGGGCTGATGCGCTCCCAGCTCTGGCCTTCGTTGGTGGTCTTGAACAGAAAATTCCCGGCAGTGTACAGCACATTGGGGTCGTGGCGGGAAAACAGAATCGGGAAGTTCCACTGAAAACGCGGATTCATGCCCTCGGCGCCATGCCCCATGGGATTATCCGGCCAGACGTTGACCGAACGCACCTCGCCGGTAGCATGATTGACGCGGGTGAGAAAACCGCCATAAGAGCCGCCGTACACGATGTCGTTGTTTTTCGGGTCCGGCGCCAGCCAGCCGCTCTCGCCGCCGGCCGAGGGTTCCCAGTCGCGCTCGGTGATGCCGCCGCGATCCGAGCGGCTTTTGATGCGTACGGTGGAGTTATCCTGCTGGGCACCATAGATGCGGTACGGAAACGAGTCGTCGGTGGTGACGCGGTAGAACTGCGCTGTCGGCTGGTTGTGATAAGTCGTCCAGCCCTGGCCGCCGTTGACCGTCACCTGCGCACCGCCGTCATCCGCGACGATCATGCGCTGCGGGTCTTCCGGCGCGATCCACAAGTCGTGGTGATCGCCATGGGGCGTCGCGATGCGCTGCCATGACGTGCCGCCATCTTTGGAGCGCCAGAAACGCACGTTGAGCGCGTAGATGATATCTTCATTTTGCGGATCAGCGTAGATGCGCGAATAGTACCACGCACGCTGGCGCAGCTTGCGCTCGCTGTTGATTTTGCGCCAGGTCTCGCCGCCATCTTCGGAACGGAACACACCGCCATTTTCGTGCTCGATGATCGCCCAGACGCGATCGGGATTCACCGGTGAAACCGTCACGCCGATGATGCCGACCGTGCCGGTTTGCGGCAGCCCCTTGTTGCGGGTGATCTTCTTCCAGGTGTCGCCGCCATCGGTGGATTTCCACAGGTGTGAGCCTTCGCCGCCGCTTTCCAGGCTATAGGGCGTGCGGCGCACGCGCCAGGTGCTGGCGTAGAGAATACGCGGGTTGGTCGGGTCCATGATCAGATCGACCGCGCCGGCGTTTTCATTGGCAAAAAGAATGCGCTGCCACGTCGCACCGCCGTCTTTGCTGCGATAGACGCCGCGCATCTGGTTCGGCCCGTAGAGGTGGCCCAAAACCGCCGCATAAACCAGATCCGGATTGCGCGGGTGAATGCGAATACGGGTGATGTGCCGCGAGTCATCCAGGCCGATGTGCGTCCAGGTTTTGCCGGCATCGACAGATTTCCACATGCCGAAACCGGAGGACACGTTCCCGCGCACCGTCACCTCACCCTCACCGACGTAGATGACGTTCGGATCCCATTCGCTCACCGCTACCGCACCGATCGAGCCGCCGAAAAAGCCATCGGAGATATTTTCCCAGCTCTGGCCGCCGTCGGTTGTGCGCCAGACGCCACCGCCCGTAGCGCCAAAATAGTACAACATCGGCTTGCCCGGCACACCGGTCACCGCAGCAGAGCGGCCACCGCGGAATGGCCCGACAAGGCGATACTCGAGCGCATCGTACAGCTTTTCATCGAATCCGTTTTCCTTCTTTGCCGCCGGCAGATTCTGCGGCAGCAGCAGTGACAGCATCAACAATGCAGCAAATGCGTGGTAAAATACCGAACTGTACTTTCTCATCATCTTCTCTCCTCTCCCGAAACCCGGCACAGACACACCTGCCCGCACCTGTTCCAGATTATTTTAACCGCCCAAAATCCCCTTCAAAGGGGAACAGGCCCGGCACACAAGCCGGGCCAGGGGGATATTCCCACCACACCCCCTGCAAAACAGGGCCGTAACGCGACATTCATGTCGCGAACTGGGGAATCTCCCCAGCACACCCCTCAACACCGCGGCAGTGCGCAACGAGGCCGCGGGACATCCCCCTCAAAGGGGGAATGACTCCGTGCCCCCCAAAAATCCCCCTTCGAAGGGGGACAGGCCCGGCACACAAGCCGGGCCAGGGGGATGTTCCCACCACAATCCCAGCAAAACAGGGCCGTAACGCGACATTCATGTCGCGAACTACGGGATATCCCCAGCCTCCCTGCAAAACACCTCAAAACACAAACACAAGCACGCCCTCAACACCGCGACAGTTCGCCACGAAACCACAGGACATCCCCCTGTATCCCCCTTCAAAGGGGGAACTTCTCCGTGCCCATCCTCAGGCGCTACTGCCCGACCTGCAGCGGCTCATATTTCTTGTACAACGACACCTCAGCCGCATCGATTTTCTGGGTATAGTCTGCCCAGTCTTTGGCAAAAAAAGCATTGATTTTATCCACCACCTCGCGCATCTGCTTTTCAGCCACTGCAGCAAGACGTTCTTCTGCCTGTCCGGGCGCGGAGATCGAGGACATCAGGTAGGAGCGCACCGTCCACAGTCGCGACACCAGAATCGAGGGGTCGCGGCGGATGCCCTGCACGCCCTCTTTCGGCAGCACCAGCTCCATCAGTGCTTTGATGGAATCTCCTACGGCTTTGCCGGCTTTTTTCAGCTCTTTCGCAGCATCGTCCTCGCGCTCAGCCAACCGGCCATTCACCAGCTTGATGGTTTTCCGCGCCTCGCGCAGCCTGTCCATCGCTTCGGTGACGACTTTGGTCTTCTGCATGAACGCATCGAGAAAATCCGCACGCTGCTTCAGGACATCCATGCTCACTTCGACACGCGGGTCGAAAATCACCGTGACCATGGTCGAATCGACGTGATCGCCGTTGCGCACGCGGATTTTATACTCACCGGGCAAAACCGGGATGCCGCCGGGTTCGCGGGCGTTTTTACCCCTGGGTTTCGGCTGCGAGGGCGAGCGTACGCCTTTACGGTCGAGGCGCCAGTACGTTCGGTTGAGGCCCGGTTTTGCCTTGTGCTTCAGCGTGCGGATGACTGCGCCGGACTGATCGACGATCTCGATGGTGACTTCGCCGCCTTTCTTCTTTTTCTTCATGCCGGTTTTTTCACCGCGCTCTTTTTTGCTTTTGCGCTTTTTCGAGCCGGCTTTTTTCTCGCCCTTGTCTTTTTTCTGCGGATTGAAAACATAGCTGATCATCGCACCCCGCGGCCGGTTTTCACCCTTGTACATGGCATGCGCCGCGAAACGGGTGCCCACAGCCTGGCGGTAGATCGCCTGAATCGCCTGCGGTGGATCGAAAACATGCACCGGCTTTTTCAGAACAGCGCCGCGGCTGCTCGCGATTTCCCGCAGCGGGCGGATATCGTCGAGTATCCATGCCGCGCGGCCAAAAGTGCCGATGACCAGGTCGTGCTCACGCGGGTGGATGACCAGGTCCATGGTCGAAACCGTGGGGAAGCCGTTGGTCCATTTTGCCCAGGTCGCCCCGGCATCGATGCTGACGTACAGCCCAAACTCCGTCCCCAGAAACATCAGCCGCGGCTCGATGGCGTCCTGCGCAAAAGCCAGTGCATAGCCATCGACTTTGCTGCCATCGACCAGCCGCTTCCAGCTCTTGCCGAAGTTGGTGGTGTGATACACGTACGGCGTCCAGTCGTTGCGGCGGTGATTATCAAAAACCACGAACGCCTCGCCCGCATTTTTTGCCGAAGCGCGGATTTGCGGAATCCACGTGCCCTCGGGCACGCCTTTGATCTTCCCGATCAGATTCGTCCAGGTTTTGCCACCGTCGCGGGTCAGTTGCAGGTTGCCGTCATCCGTCCCCACCCAGATCACGCCTTCCTGCACCGGGCTCGGTTCGATTGCCACGATGCTGCAGAAATTCTCCGCTGCGGTCACATCATAGGTCAGCCCCCCGCTGTCGAGCTGTTTCTGCTTTTCCGGATCGTTGGTGGTCAGGTCGGGCGAGATAATCTCCCAGGTTTCGCCGCGGTCCGTACTTTTGTGCACGAACTGGCTGCCGTAATAAATCGTGGTTTTGCTGAAAGGGTCGTGCGCAAGCCCGGCATTCCAGTTAAAACGCAGAGTGACATCCCCGGGATGCGTGGGCTTGATCAGCCGCGTCTGTCCGGTGCGCAGATCGTAGCGGCGCAGAAAACCACCCTGGGACATGGCATAGCCGAAGCGCTCGGGATCGCTCGCATCCGGCACCACATCAAAGCCGTCGCCGAACGCGACCTCTTCCCAGTAGGCATTGCGGATGCCGCCCGCGCGCCAGACCTGGCTCGGGCCACGCCAGGAGCCATTGTCCTGCATACCGCCGAGGACATTGTAGGGAACGGCATTATCGACGCTGATATGATAGAACTGCGCCAGCGGCAGATTTTCGATAAAACGCCATGTTTTGCCGCGGTCGCGGGAAATATTCAGCCCGCCGTCGTTGCCTTCGATGATAAAATCCGGGTTCTGTGGATGCACCCAGAAAGCGTGATGATCGGGGTGAATTTCCCAGCCGACGAGCTGCTGAAAAGTTTTGCCGCCGTCCTCGCTGTAGGTCACTACGGAGTGGATGCTGTACAACCGGTTTTCATTGACCGGGTCGGCATGGATCTCGCCGTAATAAAACGGCCGGTTGCCGATGTTCTTCTCGGAAATTTTGCGCCACTTGTAGCCGCCGTCGTCGGAGCGGTACAGGGCGTTCTTTTTCGATTCGACCAGCGCATACACACGATCCGGATTGCTCGGCGCCACGGCGATGCCGATGCGTCCGAGGTCGCCCTCGGGCAGGCCATCTTCGGAGGTTCTTTTTTCCCAGCTATCACCGCCGTCGATGGTTACGTACAAACCGGACCCGGGGCCGCCGGATTCGAAGAACCACGGCCAGCGCCGGAACTGCC
>DRLW01000215.1 GCA_011375275.1 Bacteroidota bacterium | reverse complement strand
GCTTCCTCGTTGCGGTCCTGTACTTCCCGGGCGTAGGCCAGGGCATCGGTGAGAAAAGCGAGCGCGACCTTGCGTTTGCCTTTATCGCGATAGATACCTGCCAGCTTGCCGGCCATCTGCAGGGTAGTGTTGATGTCCTGCAACTGCATCGCCTGCTCGAGGGCGTCCTGATAATAAGCGATGACTTTTTGTGTTTTACCAGCGGCACGATAGATTTCTGCCAGCGTGGTCAGACATTCGAGTCTGGCCTCTGGTTGCTTCAGACGCTCGTGCAGGCCCTGGGCATTCAACAGCATGTACCTGGCGGTTTCATAATCATTCTTGTTAAACGCTTCGATGCCGTTGCTGTGCAGATAGTCCGCTACGATTTGTGCATGCAGAGGATAGGCATCGAGCAGGTCATCGACCAGCTTCTCGTCGCCTTTTTCCAGAGTACGCAGATAGAGATCGATAAACTCTTCGCCGGTTATCTGGCGTTGCGGTTTCTTCGCAGGCGGCTTTCTGGATGTCTCCTGCCTTTGTTTTTTCTGTTTCTTTTCTATCTTTTGCGGTTGATTTTTCCTTTGCTGTGCAAAAAGCTCACCGGGCAGAATTAAAGGGATCAACAGCAACAAAACAGGGATAGATCGCATTCTTTGTCTCCAGAGCACTCGGGAACGAAAATATCATCTCATCATTTTTTATGCTGAAAAACTTGGCTGTTCACCCCGCATTCAACCGATCATGCGAGTGTGTGAACGCGGGCAAATTTTTCAGTCATCCCGATATTCCTTGCGCAAAACACTGATTTGTGATTAAATCGGGTTATGAGCAAATATCAGTATTTAGACAATACCGGCAATCCCTGCAGGATCGTAAAATTTTATTGTTTGACAGGTAAACTTTTACGTTTCCCGGCTGTTTGAGCTGGAAGTCAGGCGTAACGAGAGACGTTCGTAGTGCACGCTTTAGCATGCCTGCCCGCCGCCAACTCTCCAGAGATGGGCTCGGCAATATGCTGGCTTACATGGGCAGGCGGTATCACGCTACGCTTGCGTACTGCCGCGGGAGCGGCAGCCGGGACGTCACACCGCAGGAGCGGTGTGACGAGAGAAATTGATAAACTGCGGTGTGACGAGATAATATACTACAAACTTTCGAGGAACACATGAGTAAGACAATCGGCATTATCGGAGGCATGGGGCCGCTGTCAACAGTGGAGCTGATGCACAAAGTCATCCGCTACACACCGGCGCACAGGGATCAGGAGCATCTGCACATGCTCGTCGATAACCGGCCGCAAATCCCCGACCGCACTGCCGCCATTCTCGGCACCGGGCCTTCGCCTGTCGCGCTGCTGCAGGAGTCAGCGCGAACGCTGCAGCGGGCAGGTGCGGATTTCCTGGCCATGGCCTGCAACACGGCACACTATTTCTACGAGGATGTCGCTGCTTCTGTGCATATTCCTGTCGTGCACATGCATCGGGTTCTCGAAGCCGCTCTGAAAAAGCATTTTTCTCACGGAGAAAAAATCGCCCTGCTGGCGACTACCGGCACGCTACGCGCAAAGATATTTCAACAGCATCTGCCTGATTTCGATTTCGTGGTGCCGGATGAGAATGGCCAGGAAGAATGGGTTATGCGGGCGATTTACGGCGAGGCGGGGATAAAAAATGTGGGCGTGACTCATGAAAATACCGGTTTGCTGTTGCAGGCCGTAAAGCGGCTCGATGAGGAAAAACCCGCGGCGTGGATTGCAGGCTGCACCGAAATCGAGCATGCGCTCGAGAAGGTCGAATTGCCATCTCCGCTCTTTCTCCCCCTCGATCTGCTCGCACGCGAACTGGTGCGGCAGGCGTTGAACTGAACAGGGTCTGTCCTGTTATTGCACCAGAGAATCAGCCGGCGACTGCATACCCGGGATGCCGTGCTGCCATTCCGCATCCGGGAGCCAGTCTTCCGGCACGACAACGCGCAGGCCATCCGCCGGTTCGAGCACCTGCCAGCCAAAGACCGGATCGACGTAAACCGTTTTCAGGCCCGGTGGGCGGCGGAACTCCCGCGCCGGGTAGCGCAGAGAGGCCTGGCGCATGAAACGGGCCCAGATCGGTGCCGCACCATAGCCGCCTGTTACACCAGCACCGTTCTTGCGGTACATTTTATAGCTGCGATCATAGCCTACCCAGACCGACACCGAAAGCGACGAGGTATAACCATTAAACCACGCATCGGTGAAATCAGTGCTGGTGCCTGTTTTGCCGGCTGCGATACCGGCAAACCCCGCACTGCGGATGGCGCGCGAGGTCGCGCCGCCTTCTTCGACCACACCACGCATCATGTCCAGGGTCATATAGCTCGCCTGTGGTTGCAGCCTGCGATCCCCGAAAGTGCGCAGGGAGCGGAACAGCACCACGCCATTGACATCTTCGACGCGCTTGATGGTGGTGGGCTCGAACCAGGTGCCGTTACGGGCAAAAACCGCGTATGCCGAGGCCATTTCGATCGGTGAAATCCCGGCTGTGCCGATGGACAGGGAGAGAATCTCCGGCAGCTCGGCTGTAATACCGAATCGTCGCACTGCGCGGACGATGCCTTTGGGCGTCAACCGCGCGCCGATTTGCGCGGCGATGACATTGACCGACTGCATCAGGGCGGATTTGAGCACCAATTGCCCGCGATAACGGCGATCAAAATTCCGCGGGCGCCAGGGCCGCGAACCAGGCTGGTAAAACGTGCTCATCGTATCCATGACGACACTCGCCGGCGTCATGCCGAGCTCATCGATGGCAGCGTAGTACAAAAACGGCTTTATCCCGGAACCGACGTGCCGGTTGCTGCTCGCCGCCCGGTTAAAACCGCCGGGCACGCGTTTGCGCCCGCCGACCAGCGCTTTGATATCGCCCGTGGCAACCGACACAACTGCCATCGCACCCTGCAGTGGTGCGCCGGTAGAGTCGAGCTCTGCTTCGAGTTTCTGCACACCATCTGCGATCGTGCGCTCAGCGAGTTTCTGCAGGTCGGGATCGAGGGTGGTGTAAATTTTCAGGCCGCCGTACTGAACAGCATCCTGGCCAAAGAGTTTCGCAGCCTCTTTGAGGACATAATCGACGAAATCATTGCTGCGCTGCCGGCGTGGCACGAGCCGGATGCTGTCTGCAAGAGCGCTGAAGTACAGGCTGGAATCTATACTGCCCGTGGCCAGCATGCGGCGCAGCACAAGCCGCCTTCTTTTTTCAGCAGCAGGAAAATTGGTGAAGGGGTTAAATATATTCGGAGAGTTGACCATGCCGGCGAGCAGCGCTGCCTCGGAAAGCGTCAGGTCTGCCGCGTGTTTGCTGAAGTACTGCTGGGCGGCATCTTCAATGCCATAGGATACACCGCCGAAAAAGACGACGTTGGCGTAGGCTTCTAGGATTTCTTCCTTGCTGAACATCGACTCCAGTTGTACAGCCACGAGGGCGTCTTTGAATTTGCGCATGACTTCCCGGCGGTAGGAAAAGAACAGTACTTTCGCGAGCTGTTGTGTGATCGTGGAGCCGCCTTCACGCCGGCCGCGGAAAAGTGTTGCATACAAAGCTCTGGCAATGCCGATTTTGTCGATGCCATGATGGCTGGCAAAGCGTGCGTCCTCCGTGGCAATGATGCCCTTGAAAAACCATGGACTGATCTGAGACGACGGTACGTACATCTGTCCGCGCAACTGATAGACCAGGGAGCCGTCATCGGCAAAAACCTGCGTCGGCCGCGAATAGACAAGCTGGCGAAAGTCATCGGGTATGTGCGGGAGTGATGCTGAAATCGAGTAAAAAGCGAGATACAGCACTGCCAGCAAAGCGGTTGCCGCGATGATCAGGCTATAGAAAAATTTCGTCTTCATCAGGGATAAAATCTTCCTCGTCGAGTACCAGTATCAGATCATTAATCCAGTCTTCAGGAATGAAATAGACATAAGCTTCGAGATTATCGACAGCAACGGCAACCTGCACCAGGCCTTCATCGATTCGGTCGGAGACAGCGACTTTCATCGCCGGGCCGGCGTACTCAACCATGGCCGGCAGGGCATGTAAAAAATCATTCTTGCGCACAAAACCGAGGCGGTCGAGCAGCTCCTGGAATCTCGCCAGGCTGAAGATTCGTTCGGGAGAAAAGCGCTCATCGGTGCTGACGTCGAGATTGACGCGCATGCCATGATTGAGGAGCATATCCATCTGCGTTGAAGTCAGATGCCTGTTGCGCAGAATCCGGTTACGCTGGTCGAGCAGGATGACCTGCAGGCCGGCATCGCTCTGGTTGAAGACGATATTTTCCAAAATGCCGTTGGCCCGATAAAAGAGTAATGAATCGGGCGAAACGATGAGGGAGCCGAGGAAGGATGGCAGACTGTTGTAAACCCGGGAAAAGACCTCTGGCGGCACAACCAGTTGATCCCGCCTGGCTGTTAACTGCACCAGCTCGGGGAACGTGTGCAGATTGTTGAGCTCACGGTCGCGATCGCGCATTTCGCGTGCAAATTTTTCCAGATTCGTACCGGCGAGCAACTGCTGCTGCTCAGCCGCCCAGCTCCTGCCCACTTTCTGCCGCCCGTCATTCTGCCAGACGAGGTACATACCCACACCGCGCTCGATGATATCAAAGCGGAACTCCAGGACCAAAAACAACAGGAGAAACACACTGGCCCAAATCCGGTTTTGCCGGCGCCAACGCCACCAGGGCAGAAAATTGTTTTGCACTTGCAATTTTTCCATGAAAGGTCTAACTTCGTTTCATTTACTCAGGACTACACCCGATGCGTCTGGATTTACACGTACACTTAAAACGCTCCCATAGCCTCGAACACCTGCGCTCCACCCTACAAAAACGCCGGCTGGACGGAATCGCCATTACGAACTTCTGGAACATCTCCTACGCAAAATGGGTGCGCGAACGCTTGCCGGAGTACCTTATACTTGTCGGCAAGGAAGTGGTTTCCAGCAAGGGGCATATCCTTGCCATCGGCATCGATGAAAATATCCCCGACTTCAAAAGCCCACGCGAAACCATCGACCGCATCCATGACCAGGGTGGGGTTGCCATCCTGCCGCATCCGTTTCTGATCTACAACTCCGTCGTGCCTGCCGGCGAAAACAGCAGCCTGCCCTTTGATGCCGTGGAGATATTTAACTACCGGGCAGCACCGTTTCTCTGGCCCAACGGACTGGCTGCCCTGCGTTTTGCCTTCACATCCCTGCCCCGTGTGGCCAACTCTGACGCCAAGGATATCGTCTCCATAGGGTCCTGTTATAATGACATCCCGGGAACGACGGCCGCGGAAGTTTTGGCAAATCTGCG
>DRLW01000214.1 GCA_011375275.1 Bacteroidota bacterium | reverse complement strand
GGCCATGACCATCAGGGCGTAGCCCAAAATCATCACAGCAGTGGCATTCTGGCGGTACCAGCTTAGGAAGTGGCGTGTCTGATAATAGGCATACGGTACCAGCAGGATGAGTCCGAGTCCTGTGTGCAGGAGAACCTGCAGTTGCGAAATGATCGAAAACGGCGCGAGGTAGATCCACAAGCCGGTGATCGCTTCGATCACAAAGGCTGCGATCACAAAGATGGCGAGGTTCCACGACCAGCCTCTGATCGCCATGTCCTGCGAGCTTACACTGTTGCTCTTCTCCCGGGAGCTTCCGTGTGGTTTGTCAGTATCTGGCATATCACACTCCATGACATTGAATCATTCACATGTATCATCACAAACGTAACCTGAAAAATTCACATCTTCGGCCATAGCGGCTTTCCGGCGAACTCCGGATCGTGATCCTGGAATCAGCGAGTGGCGCAGGCTGAGGCCCGGCTCTGCCCCAACCCGGGATCACGGTGATGGAGAAAGGGCACGGATCACTTTTTGTTGAAAAAATAAAAAATCACGCTTGAGGCAAACAGCCCGGCCCAGAGCAGGTCCGGCGCCTGGTTGACATAGGCGATCACCCCACCGATGATACAGGCTCCGGCCATCAGGCTGCTGCGCAACCCGGCGAGGGGGTTCTCCGGTTCCGGCGCATTGATGCTGTCTTCGAGAAAGCGCGTGCCGTCGGAGATCAGTTCCGGCAGGCGTACGATGACATCGACCAGCTCGGGGATGCCGCGCAGGATCTGGTTAGCCAGCTTGCGCGGGTGATAGTGCCGTGCGAAAACATCTTTGATGTGCGTGCGTGACAGCTCAGGTATATCCAGTTTCGGATTCAGCAGCAGCCCCACGCCTTCGAAGGTTACCAGCGCTTTGACCATCAAGGTCATTTCTACCGGGAAAAACATGCGATACTTGCCCCCGATGGCCACAGATTCCATGATCAGTTGCGCCAGGCTGAGGTCTCCGCCGGAGGTGCGCAGCAGAAAACGGCGAAACAGGTCCGAGACAGCGCGCCGGAAGCCTGCCGGGTCTCCGCCGTGGCCGGGTTTTGCCATCGCCAGCAGATATTTCGATGAATTCTCGATGTCGCCGTTGACCAGAGAATAGAAATAGTACAGCATGTTGAGTTTGACTTTGGTGTCGAAGCGGCCGACCATGCCGAGATCGATAAAGCCGACCTTCGGGCCCGGCAGAATGATCAGGTTGCCCGCGTGCAGATCAGCGTGGAAAAAGCCGTCATCGTAGAGCATTTTGATGATCGCATGCGCTCCCAGGTTGATGATTTTGTCGAGATCATCCTGGGAGTAGCCAAAGATGTGCGGATCATTCGGCTTGAGCCCGTCCAGAAATTCCATGCACAGAACATCACGTGTCGAGTACTCGCGATAAATTTTGGGGAAAATGATATCCGGGTTTTCAGCAAAGTTGGCAGCAAAAATTTCGGCATGATCAGCCTCATAGGTCAGGTCGATTTCCTTTTCTGTGTACAGGCAGAATTCGTTGATGATCACTTTGGGCTGATACTGGGGAATAAGCCATTCGAGCAGGGAAGAGAGAATCTGCAGCAGTTTCAGGTCGAGCAGGATGGCTTCGCGGATTCCCGGTTTGATGACCTTGAGCACGATGGTCTCGCCGTTTTTCAGCCGGGCGAGGTGGGTTTGCCCGATGGAAGCCGAACCGAGGGGGTGTTCATCGATGGTTTGAAAAAGGGTCTCCACCGGTGCGTTGAGATTTTCTTCGATGATATCGCGGATGGCAGGAAAAGGAATTTCCGGCAGGCGGTCGAAGAGCTGCTTGAGTTCGTCTGTGATGTTGCGCGGCAGAATATCCTCGCGGATGGCCATGATCTGGCCGAGCTTGACGTAGGTCGGGCCGAGCATTTCCAGCCGCCTGCGCAGTTGTATTTCAAAAGGCTGGTTGCGCAGCTCCTTTTTGATGAACGGCCGTAAAATCCAGGCAAACATGCGCGACCCGGCAGCCCGGAAAAATTTGCGCTTGTATGGCGGCAGCTCGTTTACATAGGCGATCAGCCCGCCGGAGAGCAGACCGAATACATGGCGGTAGAGAGCAAAAAGACGGTACAGCACGCCGCGGTAAAAGATAAACGGGTTACGGGTGACCTCCCGCGAGCGCCTGGTGTGTTTGTGGTTGGTGGCCCCGCTGTTGTGTTGCCCCTGTTGCTGCTCCTGAGCTACCTGTTGGGTCGAATGGTTTTGTTCTGTTTCAGACATATAGGGGACCATTTTAGCTGAAAAGGGTGTCTGCCGCTGCCCGGGCAGCAGATGGGTTCGCGTTCGAGGGGTATGCCCCGGCGCAGACGCATGGATAAATATAGCGAACTCGACACCAATTGCAACGACTTATCAAGCCAACGATCAGGGTATCCACTTAACTCAGCACGGCTGCTTTCTCGGCACACCGCGTGACGTCCCTGTTGCCGATCCCGCAGCAGTACACCAGCAAAGCGGGATACCGCCTTCGTCGAAATCCCGCACCATACCAGACTTGGGTGGGTAAGGATGAGGCTACCTCTCGTCACACCGCTCCTGCGGTGTGACGCCCTTGTTGCCGCTCCAGCGGCGGTACGCAAGCGCAGCGGGATACCGCCTTCGCCGAAATCCCGCACCATACCAGACTTGAGTGGGTAAGGATGAGGCTACCTCTCGTCACACCGCTCCTGCGGTGTGACGCCCTTGTTGCCGCTCCAGCGGCGGTACGCAAGC
>DRLW01000213.1 GCA_011375275.1 Bacteroidota bacterium | reverse complement strand
GGCGTATTTCAACAGTGCGGATAATTGTTCCTATGTCTATCCATATTTTGACATCCTTCAGGTTATTCCACCTGAAATGGATGTGAGGACATTCAATTTTTATTTTCTGGCTGATGAAAAGCACAACCCCTCGCGCGGTAGTGTCTGGGTCGGTACGCCTTATGTCGATCCGGCCGGGCAGGGTTGGATGGTTTCGGTCATTGCGCCGGTCTATGAGGGTGATACCTTGCTCGGCGTTGTGGGGACTGACCTGACGGTGCACACGCTGACGCAAAAATACCTCGAAAGTGCGGAGAAACCGTCGCTTCTGGTCAATCATGACGGGCTGGTCATCGCGACATCGAGCGAGGCTGCGCGCATCTTGCATTTGCCCATACAGGAGGGGCATAAATATATCGAAGCGGTGAATACCGACACCTTTCAACCGGAAAAATTCAATCTGTTGAAAAGCCCCAGAAAACCGATCCGGGCGCTGGCCCGGAGCATCATCATCGAGAAGCAATCCCGGGGGTGGATAGAAATGCACGGTGAGCGTCAGCTCGTAATTGCGGCCCCGGTACCTGAAACCAATTGGACGTTATGGCAGATCATAGCCGAATAAAAAATCATAGCCTGGTACTGGCCGCTTTTTTTGTGGTTCTGGTTATCATCGGCAGTGGTTACATCACCTATTCCGTGCTTGAAACAGATAAGCTCAAGCAGGATTCAGAGCGTTTGATGAAAAAAGCGCAGTTGATGCGCGAACGCCTGTATCTGTACGAGCAGCAGACAGTCGATGATTTTATCTATCTCGGTGAGCTGCTGATTCCGGAAGATGGCCTTTCAGCGCGCAACAAGACTTTGTTGCGCCGCTTTTCGGAAAAGTACAGCTTTATGATCGACAGGGTCATCTGGCGGAAAAAGGATGATGTCATCATCATGTTTAATGTGGTTAATGGCGCGGTTAGCAGCAGACAAAGCCCGGCTGCAGCAGAAGCAGACTCCAGCTTGTTTGCAATACCCTATGTTACCGGCAGCAAAAGAAAATCGGTACGATTAAAGGAAGGGGACAGGATCGCGCTCATCAAACCTGTCGGTGACAGTGCTGATACACACAGCAATGTGCTGGTTGTTATCGATACAAAGCGCTTGTTCCATGATTCTTTTTTGCGGGTTTATCTCGATGCGGGGGCCTTTGGTTGGTTTTATTGCGAGGACAAGGCTGAGAAAGGCCTTATGGTGCACCAGGCGCGTTTTATCCCTGATTCAGCGTCCTTTGCACCGATACGTGCAGACGTCCAGGAAAATTTCGATGACGTCAGGGAGCTGTCCGGGACGTTGATCGCCGATAAGAGTGAACAGGCTGCCGACTTTATCACGGCGTACTGCAACGTGACTTTATGGGGTAAGCATTTTGTATTTGGTCTGGCTGTCTCACGGGCAGAGCTGCTCGGCAATCTCGAGCAATTGAACTGGACGTTCGGGACTATCTACGGTACGCTGCTGATCACGGTGCTGTTCTTTTTTCTCATGCTGCTCAGGAGAGAGAGACGGGTCAGCGACCTGCTCGAAGCTGGCAGAGAGGAAACTCAGCTCTGGATCAACAGCCTGGATACCATCGTGACCCGGGTTGATTCCAAAATGAATCTGGTCGTTTACAACGACAGCCTGAAGCGCCTCACCGGCCTGGAAGATAGTGAGTTACTCAATAAAAAAATCTATGAGCTTTCCTGCGTCAAACCAGAAGACCGCCAGCGTATTGCCCAGGGCTTTGAAATTTGCGATCAGGCGGGTTTTTTCAGCACCGAGTTGGATCTGGTCGACAGGGATGGTCACGATGTCCCGATGCTGTTTACCCTGCGTTCGATTTGCAAAGAGGACGGTACCAGAGCAGGTTACGCAGCCGAAGGCAAATCGATCGTTGAGCAGGTTGCCCTGCGGGTTGAACTCGAGGAGGCCCGTGACGCTGCAAAAGAGTCTGCCCGTCTGAAGTCTGAGTTCCTCGCCAATATGAGCCACGAAATCCGCACACCGATGAATGGTGTTTTGGGGATGAACAGCCTGTTGCTGGATACAGAGCTGACCCAGGAACAGCGGGAATATGCGGAAACGATTCAGTTCAGCGCGGAAGCATTGCTCTCGCTGCTCAACGATATTCTGGATTTCTCCAAGATCGAAGCAGGGCGCCTTGAACTCGAAAACATGGCTTTTGATCTGCCGCAGCTCCTCGAAAGCACGGCGGATATACTCGCCGTAAAAGTACACGATAAAAAGCTGGAATTCATACTCGATATCGATCCGGAGTTGCCCCGGCATATCAGCAGCGACCCGACCCGAATCCGCCAGGTGTTGATCAATCTCATCGGTAACGCTGTGAAATTTACCGAGCATGGAGAAATCCACGTACGGGCAGAGGTGCAGCGCGATCTGGGCAGTGCCTATGAGCTGCGTTTTTCTGTACGCGATACCGGCGTTGGTATCCCGGAAGAAAAGCAGAAGCTTATTTTCGAGAGTTTTGCCCAGGCAGACGGTTCCACGACAAGGCAGTTCGGTGGCACAGGATTGGGCCTGACGATTTCAAAACAGCTTGCCGAGCTTCTCGGCGGAGAGATCGGGGTCGAAAGCGAACCGGGTAAGGGATCGACCTTCTGGTTCACGATCCGTTGCGGCAAGGCATTGTCTGCCGAAGAGGAAGACGATGATGATCTGACTCTTGCCTTGTGTGGTGTGCGCACGCTGATCATCGATGACAACACCACGAACCGGCATGTTTTGCGCAAGATGCTGGAAAAGCTCGGGTGTCAGTCTGTCGAAGCGCAGAGCGGTCCGGACGGGCTCGGGCTTTTGCGCGAGAGCTATGAACAAGGCCAGCCCTACCGGATGATTTTGCTCGATATGCAGATGCCGGAAATGGATGGCCTCGAGGTCGCCAGGCTGATTCAATTTGAAGGCCTGGGCGAGCACACCAGTATCATCCTGCTGTCATCTCTGGATCAGGCTTTTACATCTGAAGAGCTGCTCGCCCTCGGCATCAGCATGACGATCCGCAAGCCGATCCGCTCCCGCGATCTGGCCAGAGCTCTCGTCGAAGCCGCTCATGTAAAGCGGAGCTCTCAGCAGGCCGTCCCACAGGTACATGTTGTCAGTGAAAAAGAAGCCGGTGGGCAGGAGAAGAGCTTTAAGGGGGTCAACGTTCTTCTTGCGGAAGACAACCTCGTCAACCAGAAGCTGACAGTGCGGATGCTCGAGCGCCGTGGAGTTACGGTGAAAGTGGCACATAACGGCAAAGAAGCTGTCGAGCTTTTTCTCAAGCAATCTTTTGATCTTATCCTGATGGATATGCAGATGCCGGGTATGGATGGGTTGCAGGCAACAGTGAAGATCCGCATTCTCGAGAAAAAGACCGATGGCCACATTCCTATCATCGCGTTGACCGCCAATGCGATGGCAGGAGACCGCGAGCGCTGTCTTGCTGCCGGTATGGATGATTATCTCTCGAAACCGATAAAACCACAGAAGTTGTATGAGATGATCGAAAAGTGTCTGGCTGAATTCCCGGTAGAACGTGATGCGGAGTAATCACAACAGACTGTCAAGAACAGATACTGTGGCGCTTATGGAGAGAACAGCAAGACAATATCGCCTGTACGGTATAATCATGGGAGTAGGTTTTCCAGTACTCGCTACTATGATCGCGAGTGTGATGAGCAGCGGAGAAGTAGCTTTAAAAACGATGCTCGAAGAGCAGCTCCGTTCGCCGTTGCTGTGGTTGATCGATATGGTGTCGCTTGTACTCGGCTTGCTGGCCCAAAATATTGGATACCATAAAGACTCTCTGGTCCGCATCGTACGCGAGCAGGAAGCAATGCTTGAGGAACGTACGCGCGAATATCAGGCTGCACTGGATCGGGCCGAGCAGGCGAACCGGGCAAAAAGCGCCTTTCTCGCCAACATGAGTCATGAGATTCGCACGCCGATGAACGGTATCATCGGTATGAACCACCTGATGTTGATGACGCCTCTGACCGATGAGCAGCGGGAATATGCCCAGACCGTAAAAAACAGTGCAGAAGCGCTGCTGACGGTCATCAATGATATTCTGGATTTTTCCAAAATAGAAGCCGGTAAACTCGAGCTGGAGATGATCCCTTTCCGCCTGCGCGACGTTTTACATGGCACCGCCGAAATCATCTCACCGGTTTTGAAAGATAAACCGGTTGAACTCATCGTGGATGTGGATGCAGAACTTCCCGAAGTCCTGTCCGGTGATCCGGTCAGATTACGCCAGGTTGTGTTGAACCTGCTTTCCAATGCAGCCAAGTTTACACGCGAGGGCGAGATCGTCGTGCAGGCGACTTGTATTGCTTCGACGGGTGGGGTCGCTCGCGTGCAGATCTCTGTGCGTGATACCGGCATCGGTATTCCTGAAGACCGGCAGCAGGCGATTTTCGAGAGCTTTGCGCAGGTGAGTACAACAACGACGCGTGAATTCGGCGGTACAGGCCTGGGCCTTGCGATAACTCTCAGGCTGGTGAAGCTGATGGGGGGAGAACTCGATCTGGAAAGCTGCCCTGGAGAAGGATCGAAATTCAGTATTGTCCTGAATTTCCCTATTTGCCGCGAAATACCAGAAGATGTTTCTGAGCCAGGCCCTCTCCCGGAGCAGTTTGAGAAGTTTCGTTTTCTTATCGTCGATGATAACGGTACCAACAGAACGGTATTGCGTAAAGTCTTGCAGCGTTATGGTGGTGAGTCGTGTGATGTTGTCATCGATGGCTACGCTGCAGTTGCGCTTGTAGGCCGGAAAATGGACGCTGGTGAAAAAAGTCCCTACGACTTTATTCTGCTGGATATGCTCATGCCGCAAATGGATGGCTTGCAGACCGCCCGGGAAATTCGTGCCATCTGTCCCGATCCAGCGATGAAAATCATCCTCCTGACCTCAGCCTATGATATGGTCGATAAACTGATACTGGCTGAACATGGCGTTGACGCCATGCTGCCCAAGCCGATTAACCCTCCGCGTCTGGTGCGGCTTCTCCTCGGCCTGGCAGATGGGCAAGGCGAAGGCGTTTCTTTGCAGGCCGTGACTGTGGTCGAAGACAGGGAAAAGCGTCTGGTCGAGAAACTCAGGGGGCTGCATATCCTGGTTGCGGAAGACAATGTCGTCAACCAGCGCATGGTCAGGCGTCTTCTGGAGAAAAAAGGATGTGTCGTGCATCTGGTCGAAGATGGCCTTGATGTACTCACTGCTCTGGAACAGGAAAACTATGATCTGATTCTGATGGACATGCAGATGCCGGTGATGGATGGCATCGAAGCGACGAAAAAAATCAGGCAGCGGGAAGAGGCTACCGGCGGCCACATTCCGGTCATCGCTTTAACTGCGAACGCCATGCCCGAAGACAGAGAACGGTGTCTTGAAGCCGGCATGGATGATTTTTTGTCCAAACCTATCGATCCACGTGCCCTGATGGCGGTTCTTGCACGATCCGCCCTGCTGAATGAGAACAGGAAGGCAGATGCTGAACAGAATAGCTGAAAAATTTCATAACCTCTCGCTGCGCTACAAGCTCATTCTGGTCATTACCCTTGTCAGTACTATCGCTCAGGTAATCACCACTCTGAGCTTCGCCATTTTCGAGTTGATTTCAAAACGCGACTCAGTGGTGCAGGTGGTCGATATCGAGATGAAGATCATCAGTGAGAACAGCAACGCTGCCGTGGAGTTTGGTGATAACGAAGCCGTTGAAGCGATCCTCTCTTCACTGAAAGCCGACCCGCATGTGCACAAATCAGCCATCTATAATGCAGAAAACGAAAAACTGGCTGAATACCAACGCGATCCGGATGCACCGCTCGAGCTCAGCGTTCCGCTTCAGGAGCAGGGTTTCGTGGTCAATGGCCGCTATCTGATCTTTTTTCAGCCGATCACCATGCACGACGAAAAATTGGGCACGATGGTGCTGTATTATGACCTGACAGGCATACTCAATGAACTGCTCACTCGTGCTGGTATCGCTTTATTCGTTTTGCTGGTCGCTATTCAGATATCGATTTATCTGTCCACTGTGTTCCAGAAATACATCTCAGACCCGATTTACAAACTCGCAGATACAGCCCGGAGAATTTCTGAAACCAAAGACTTTTCTCTGCGCGCGCAAAAGCAGAGCGATGATGAAATCGGTGCTCTGATCACCGTCTTCAATGAAATGCTGACGGAAATTGAACAGCGCGAAGACTCACTGGAAAAACACCAGCAGCAGCTCGAGCTTGAAGTCGAAAAAAGGACCGAAGAGCTGCAGAAAGCCTATCACGAGCTCAGCCGGTTGGCCAATTTCCCGGAGCTCAACCCCAACCCGGTGATGGAGATCGATACCAAAGGTAATGTGACCTATATTAACCCCGCAGGTCGCCACCGTTTCCCGGACATCCTCGAACGGAACTCCGAACATCCTCTGCTCGACGGTATCGAGTCCATCGTGGAGATGCTGGAGAACAGGGCAGAAAAGGTCTATAAGCGAGAGCTCTTTTTCGAAGAGCGATTTTACGATCAGATTATCTCGGATGTCGCTGGTTTCGGCATCGTTCATGTTTATATGAATGATATCACTGAGCTCAAGAACGTCGAGCATGTCCTGCGTGAGGCTCGTGATAAAGCCGAAGCAGGCATGCGTGCAAAATCCGAGTTTCTGGCGACCATGAGCCATGAGATCCGCACACCGATCAACGGCGTTCTGGGGATGATCAGCCTGCTTCTGGATACCCGGCTCGACGATGAGCAACGCGACTACGCGGAAAACGTACGCCTGAGTGCCAACTCGCTGTTGGCGATCGTGAATGACATTCTCGATTACTCCAAACTCGAATCTGGCAAGGCCACGCTGGACGTGGCAGAATGCAGCCTGCAGCAGATTCTGGACGATTCAGTCCGCCTGGTCAAGGCCAGGGCTGATGAGAAAAAGCTGGCAGTCGAGCTGGAGATACCCGAGACTCTGCCGCAGGCAGTACTCGCTGATCCACAAAAGATCATGCAGATTATACTCAATTTGCTCAGCAATGCGGTGAAATTTACCGAAAAAGGTAAAATAACCGTCTCTGCTGTTTTACGAGACCGTATCGATAAATCCTGCTGGGTGGAAATTCGTGTTCAGGATACGGGTATCGGAATTGCGCCTGACAAGCAAAAGATTATTTTCGATAGTTTCTCTCAGGCGGATGGTTCGCATTCGCGCCAATACGGCGGTACCGGACTCGGGCTGGCGATCAGTAAGCAGCTCGCTGAGTTGATGGATGGCGAGTTGAGCGTGGAGAGTGAGCCGGGAAAAGGTTCGACATTCATTTTTTCAAAATGGTACGATGTCGTCGAGCTGATGCCGCAACCCAAACCTGAAGCCGAAGCCAAAGCTGTCACGGTGGTATCTCGCGAGGAGACGGATCAGATAGCCCGTAACATTCGCATTTTGCTGGTAGAGGATAATCTCGTCAATCAAAAGATCACGGCTAAAATTCTCGAGAAAAATGGCTTTACTGTGCAGGTCGTGGAGAACGGGCGCGCTGCCGTGGAAGCGATGGCCGCAGGTGCGTATGACCTGGTGCTGATGGATGTGCAGATGCCGATCATGGATGGCCTGGAAGCTACCCGGCAAATTCGAGTAATGGAAAAACAGGTGGGTGGGCACACACCGATCATCGCATTGACAGCCAATGCCATGAAGGGAGATCGGGAAAAGTGCATCGATGCGGGCATGGATGAGTATGTCACAAAACCGATCAAGCCAAAGGATTTGATCGAAGCTATCGAAAAGATGTTGGGAGATATAGAGTGAAGGCCTTCCATGATTTATTTGTCAATGAAAACTGCTGGAGGTGATAGCAGCATAACGGCCGAATTGTCACGGGTGGGACTTCCGGTTATCCGGTTCATTCAGTTTTGGGCTGAATCCCGGAACTCTTTTGTTTTCACCGCCAAGGCGTGGAGAGCGCGAAGGGTACTGAGCTGGGGTGATAATCGTTTCCGGCACTGCGCTTCGCCTGGCCGGAATGACAGATGCCGGTATCTGAGCCGTGCCCGGTTTGCTGAGTGAACTGGATACCCGGAGCAGCCGTGCGGAGTGGGGTGGGACTCTGTTACTGCATAAAATAAAAAGCAGGTTAGCTGGCTTCTTACAGGAACTGATGAATTTTTCATATCAGTTTTTGCTGTGCCCTGTCAGGCGCAAAATTACAGCCTGTTGTTCCCGGGGCGAAAAATACAGATAGTTGCTTTCTTCGCTGTCGATGATCCAGCGACCGCCGTGTTGCAGCCTGCGATCGATGCGTATGGATTCGACGATCGGGGCTGGGTTGTTTCGGCGCGGCAGCAGATTCAGCCCGGTAAAAGCTATGGCGTACTCGATGCGAGCTGTGATGAAGGTGATCAGCAGGTAAAGTTTCCCTTTTTTCAGCATGTGATGGAGCTCCGGAGTATGGAGGGACAATATGGGACTGCTGTAAAATAAGACAGGAAAAGGAAGCACACAATAGTTTTCATAGTTTCGCGCAGAATAGCTTTGATATAGGCTGTTTCCGGGTCTCTATTTTTTGAAATAAAATGGGGTGGATCAGACCATTTTTTTAAGGAGAACACATGGCAAGAGTTCTTGTCGCAGATGATGATAACATTACGCGGCGGCTTTTACAGGCAACGCTGCAAAAATACGGACACGATGTGACGGCAGTAGATACGGGTGACAAAGCATGGGATATGTTGCAGGACCCCATGTCTCCGCAACTGTTGATTCTGGATTGGGTTATGCCTGGTATGGATGGGCCTGAAATCGTTCGGCGCTTGCGCGAGAGCGAGATGGAGCGTTATCATTATGTCATCCTGCTGACTGCCAAAACCCAGAAAGATGATGTCATCAAAGGGCTGGAAGCCGGTGCTGATGATTTCATCACCAAGCCATTTGACAAGAACGAACTGCTGTTTCGCTTACGCGCCGGTGAGCGTATCATCGAGCTGGAAAATAATCTCGAAGAGCGCAACTGGCAGCTCGAATCGACCAGTAAACTACTCGCTTCTTCCAACGAGCGTATGAAAAAAGATCTCGAAACAGCAGCACGGGCGCAAAAATCCCTGCTGCCTTCGAGCGAGCCTGATACAGATAAAGTCAAGTTTGCCTGGAACTATACGCCATGCGATGAGCTCGCTGGCGATATCCTCAACTTTTTTAAGCTCGATGATGACCACATAGCCGCTTATGTGCTCGATGTCAGTGGTCATGGTGTGGCTGCTGCACTTTTATCCGTCACCGTAAGCCGTTTTTTGACTTCAGATCACAACGCGACCTCATTACTGATGCAACAGGATGCTGACAGTGGTGAGTGGAAAGTGAGCCCCCCACAACACGTCGCCAGGCGTCTGAATGAGCAGTTCCCTCTCGATTTGAGTACCGGCCAGTACTTCACTATCATGTACGGTGTGCTCGACTTGAAAAATATGAAGTTTACCTATGTTTCAGCCGGACACCCGGACCTGGTGCACAGCCCCAAAGAGGGTGAAGCCAGAGCGCTGCAGTCCCGGGGCCTGCCTATCGGTTTCGACGAGGGTGCTGAATATGATGAGTACGAGGTGGCACTCCAGCCCGGTGATCGTGTCATCCTCTATTCTGATGGCGTCGTTGAGATGAAGAACAGCGCCGGAGAACAGTTTGAAACCGCGCGTCTCGAGCAGACGGTACAGCGTTACCGCCGGGCTTCGTTACAGGAATGCGTCGAAGGCATCGTCACCACGGTGCAGGAGTGGGGCAAAGAGCTGCCTTCGCAGGACGATATCACAGTGCTGGCGTTTGAAATGCAATAAAGGTGGTCACAGGCAGAGGCTCAGGTGTCTCTCGTCGCCCGGGCGTGTTTGCAGATGTGCTGCCAGGCCGCGCGCACGTGCTTTTCTTCGCTGCGCAGGTTGTTTATCGCCATGCGCAGCATGTATTTCCCCTGGACTTTGGTGTGCGATAAGAAGAATTGCCTCTCGCTGTTGATCCGTTGCAGCAGGCTGGCGTTGCGCGCTTCGAGTTCCTCTTCGCTCAGCCCGTCGTCCGGTATGTAGCGAAAACAGACCGTGCTCAGGGGCACGGGTGCCAGTCTTTCGAAATCTTTTGCCTCATCGACCCACTGCGCGAAAAGGCGTGCCAGCCGCAGATGTTCGCGAATGCGTGCCCGCATGCCTTCCTGCCCGAAATAGCGCAGCACAAACCACAGTTTCAATGAGCGAAAACGCCGGCCGAGTTGAATGCCATAATCCATCTGATTGATCACCTCGCCGTCTTCCTGCGTGCGCAGGTATTCCGGAATCAGACTGAACGCCCGGCGCAGGATGTCCGGCTTGCGGGTGTAAAATGCACTGAGATCGATGGGGATAAACATCCATTTGTGCGGGTTGACGACGATGGAGTCTGAGAATTCCCAGCCTCGGAACAGATCACGCTTCTCCGGTAGAATGGCGGCGGCTCCGCCGTAGCAGGCATCGATGTGCAGCCAGAGATTTTCATCCCGGCACAGCGCAGCAGTTTCAGCGATAGGGTCGATGCTGGTTGTCGATGTCGTGCCGGCTGTGGCAACGACGCAAAAGGGCGTCCAGTCGTTGCTGCGGTCTGCGTTGATGGCCTGCTGCAACATATCCGGCCGCATGCGGAATGCGCTGTCAACCGGGATTGTGCGCACGCCCTCGCGACCGAGGCCGAGCACCAGCGCAGCTTTTTCCACCGATGAGTGTGCCTGATCTGAGATGTACATGCGCAGCCGCTTATCCGGCATGCCGGCCAACCCTTTTGCCCTGAAATCAGCGTCTGCCTGCTCGCGCGCCGCAGCGATGGCGTGCAGCGTGCTCGCCGAGCCACCATCGTATATGATGCCGAAAAAATCCTCCGGTAACCCGAGCATCTGCCGCAGCCATCCCATGACCACCTGTTCCAGCTCTGTTGCGGCCGGTGCCGCTTTCCACACCATGCTGTTGATGTTGAACGCACCGCTGAGCAGCTCGGCGAGCACACCCGGCCCGCTTGCCGAAGACGAAAAATAGGCGAAAAAATCCGGGTGATTCCAGTGGGTCATGCCCGGCATGATCAGGCGCTCGATGTCCGCGAGGATATCCTGCATCGCTTCGCCCTGTTCCGGCGCTGAAGCCGGCAAGCTGCCGGCGATGTCTCCGGGATGTACCTGCGGCAAAACAGGATGGCTTTCGATGGCAGCAAAGTAATCGGCAATCCAGTCGATGAGCTGGTGGCCGTATTGGCGGAAGGATTCGGCAGGCATGTCGCCGGTATCAGGCTTCTTCATGGTGGCGTTCCGGGGCTTACTTTTGAAAAAATTATTCGTGCCCGGCGAGCTGGTGGTGCAGGGGAACACCGCGCTCGAGGCGATGAATTTTGATGTCGCGCATCTGCAGCGAATCGCAAAGGGAGTCAACGGCTTTCTGTGGATTGTGCCGGCCGCAAAAGAAGATATCCATGGCCAGAAAACCGTGCTCAGGCCAGGTGTGCACGGCGATGTGTGACTCCGCCAGAGTGGCGGTTGCCGTCAGGCCATGCGGGCTGAAGTGGTGCACGCACAGGTCGATCAGCGTGGCGCCGACCGCTTCGACGGCTTTGTGCAGAGCAGAGCGGATGATCTTTTCATCGTCGAGAAGGGCGGGGGAGATGTTCCATGCATCGACGATGATGTGAATCCCGAGAGGCGATCTCATGTGCCGGTCTCTGTTTTATGTTTGATAAACTCCACGAACTGTGCCATGGCCCGGCCGCGATGGCTGATGCGGTTTTTCTCTTCCAGGGTCATCTCGGCCATGGTTTTGCCCGTGCCCGTGACCTCGAATATCGGATCATAGCCGAAGGTCCCGCTGCCGCGCGGTTCCGCAGCGATACGGCCGTGGCAGATGCCTTCGACGGTTTTCGTCTCCGTCTCACTGACAAAAGCGACCACAGTACGAAAACGCGCCGTGCGTTGCGCCTCCGGCACGTTCTGCAGCTCGCGCAAAACTTTTTCAACATTGTCGCGGTACGTGGCATCCGGCCCGCTGTAGCGGCTGGAGTAAACACCCGGAGCGCCGTCGAGTGCATCGATTTCAAGCCCGGTATCGTCAGCCATGGCCGGTATGCCTGTCAGCTCGAAGAGCGTGCGCGCTTTTTTGATGGCATTGCCTTCGAGGGTTTCAGCATCTTCCTCGACCTCTGGCAGCCCGGGCATATCAGCCGCACTGATGAGCTCGAGGGGCAGACCGGCGAGCATGGCTTTGAGCTCGCGGACTTTATCGCGGTTGCGGGTGGCGAGAAGTAGTTTCATATTTTTGAGCCTGAAAAATTGCTGCACGACGTGTTTTTATTGTACCTGGCCTGAACGATTTATTCTGTGGGACAAAAAAGCAGCAGACAAAGCTGTTTGAATGGATTGTTCCATTCGCTTTTCAGTATCTGCTGTCAGATCATCATGGATATTGTTTATTTCTGTCAGCCCGCATCGTGACTGGTTAGCCCGTTCTCACAGCTTTGGGCTGAAGCCAGGTTTCACCACCAAGGTGCGAAGAGCGCGAAGAGTGTTGAGCTGTAGTAATATGCATTGTCCGGGTATCCAGTTGACTCAGCAAACCGGGCCCGGCCAAGATGCCGGCATCTGTTATTCCGGCCAGGCGAAGCGCCGCGCCGGGGTCTCATCTTTTGGGCACGTGCCAGAGTCCTGGGGATTCCTGTCTCCCCCTGCGGGCAAACCGGAATGTAAGAACAATCTCTTGCCATAAAAAATATTTATTGTTTTGGGGCGAATCGTTCAGATTAGGTTTTACTAACCATACTCATCCCTGCACATCGACCCGATCGACGATGCCGATGATAGAAGCATCGATAGGGACCAGCTCAACGCGATAGGGGATGGTGGCTTCTCGCGAGGTGATGTACATCACGATTTCACCGCTTCCGGCGCCGATGGTATCGACCGCCACCAAAGGAGCACCGCGGTCGTCGAGATTTTTATCCACCGGCTGTACGATCTGCAGCTTGGCACCCTCGAGCGCAGGATATTTGCGCGTTGCCCAGATGGTGCCGATCACTTTGCCCAGATGCATCAGCCCTGCTCCTCGATGTCGAGCTTATCTACGATGGCCATGATCGTGGCATCTACGGGCTTGTTCTGGGTTTTGACCGTCTGCCGTGCCGAACTGCCCTGCACCACGAGTACGATTTCGCCGACACCCGCTCCAACAGCATCCACGGCGACGACAAACCCGGGCTTTGGGGAATAGTCCAGCTCCACCGGCCGGACGATCTGTAATGTGCTGCCGGTGAGTTTTTCATCCTTCCGGGTTGCCCAAACCGTACCGATTACGCGTCCGAGAATCACGATGTTTCTCCTTAGCCTGAAAAATTCATGAATTCTGAAAAACCTCGAGGGCGTTTCATTTTTATCTACAGGTTAAAACACGTTATGTCAGGGTATCCCGTTAACTCAGCAAACCAGGCCTGATCCAGATAGCGACCTCTGCCATTCCGGCCAGGCGCAGCGCAGTGCCGGAATCTCATCTTTTCGGGCACGTGCCAGCGTCTGGGGGATTCCGATCTTCCCCTGCGGGGAAACCGGAATGACGGCTCTGGTGCAGGCCGCGCTATTGTCAGGCCGGCTGGTCGAAAAGATGCAACCGTGCTGAGTAAAGTGGATAACCAGACACGTTATGTTGGACCTGAGCGATTTATTTTTTTGAAAAAAGCAGCAGACAAAGCTGTTTGAATAGGTTGTTCCATTCATTTTTCAGTAACTGCTGCCAGGGTGTCGTGGATATTTCATTTCTATCTGTTCGTGTTGTGTCTGGTTATCCCATTCTCTCAGCTTTCACCTGAAGTGCAGATGTCTTTTGTTTTCACCGCGAAGGCGCGAAGAGCGCGAAGAGAGCAGAAGAGTAAACACAACCAGTACCCACGATTTCCAGCATTTCACCTTATTGTGGCGTATTGGGCCGCAGTAGCTCAGTCGAGATGGTCTTCCACTTCGTTTTGCACAGCATCGCAGAGTGTGTCTGCTTCGCGCAGCAGGTCATCCAGAGTGGCGCGCATTTC
>DRLW01000212.1 GCA_011375275.1 Bacteroidota bacterium | reverse complement strand
TGGCGTACCGCCGGTTCTCTTCGGTGATGATTTCTTCCTGCGGATCGTCGGAAAAGTTGATCTCAACGGTAAGCACTTTTTTGAATTTTTTCAGAATATCGCCGATGCCCGAGGCCATGGGTTGCAGAAATTTCAGATGCAGCGAGGACACATTCAGCCCGTCCTTGCGCGCACGCGTCACAGCCTCCTCGATGGCGCCCTTCGTGCTGCCCCAGCCGACGAGAAGCAAATCACCGCCATCCGGATCGCCGAATACCTGCGGGGCTTTCAGGGTACGCTGAAAGGCGGCCAGCTTCAGGCTGCGGTGTTTGCAGGCGTCCTGGTTTATCCACGGCTCATAGGCCACTTTGCTCTCACGGTCGTGAGCCAGGCCCGTCAGTGTGTGCATGCCGCCGGCCTGCCCGGGGATAAACCGGCGCGACAGCCCGGTCTTCGGGTCCCAGTCATAGGGCCTGGCACCTTCAGGCAACGGGCTGAGATCGAGGGGAGGAGCGACCCAGTCTTCGTTGAATTTGGGTTTTGGAAAAGGCTGCTGGCCGGTGGCCAGGTTTGCGTCAGAGAGAACGTACACAGGCATGCGGAAGGTCTCGGCGATTTTCCTCGCCGTGATGATCGAATAAAAGCAGTCCTCTATCGTCGCCGGGGCCATGATGATCTTCGGGGCATCGCCATGAGTGCTGTACAGTGCAGCCAGCAGGTCGCCCTGCTCCACTTTTGTCGGCAGGCCGGTGCTCGGGCCGCCGCGCTGAACGTTGACGACGACCAGCGGAATCTCTGCCATGGAAGCCAGACCGAGCACCTCGGTTTTCAGCGACATTCCCGGCCCGGAGGTGATGGTGATGGCGCATTTGCCCGCGTATGAAGCACCGACTGCAAAGGCGACGGCAGCGATTTCGTCCTCTGCCTGATGCACGACACCGCCCACGTTCTCGAAAATCTCACTCAAATAGTGCGAAGCTGAAGTCGCCGGCGTGATCGGATACATGGCACAGACCTCCATCCCCGAGGCCATGACCCCTAATGCGATCGCTGTGTTGCCGTTCACGACGATCTGCGGGTCTGTGATGCCCGCGCTGGGGATTTCATACTGGAAATCGAGGTGTTGCTCTGCCCATTCGTAACCGGCGTTGAGCAGGTTCAGGTTATCGGTGACGACCTTTTCTCCTTTTTTCTGCCAGATAAATTCGACATGTGCCCGGGCGATATCCATATCGCGTTTGTAAATGTTGCAGAGCACGCCCAGGGCAAACATGTTCTTGCCGCGCTGCGGGTTGCTGACGTACTTCAGGCATTCCTGCTCCATCGGCACTTCGTAGATCGTGTGCCCTTCAGCGATGAGCTGGTCATAGGTTTCGGTATATGCTTTGACGATAGCCGGGTCTTTGTGAGTACGCCATTTGTTGTCGAGCAGGATCGTGGCATCAGGCTTGAGATTTTTTGAGCTTACCCGGCCGAGCAGTACCTGCTCATTGAAGGCGAAAACCAGGTCCGCTTCATCGCCGGCGTTGGTGATGTGAAAGGAGCCGACCCGGATGCGGTTGCCGCTGGCGCCTGCGGCATTGCGCGGCGGCGGTTGAATTTCGGCGGGAATGATCTCTACCGTCCAGATACCATTGCCCATCTTGGCCGAGATCGTCCCAAATGCCTGTGCCGCTTTTTGTGCCCCCTCGCCGGCATCGCTGACGATTTCGACGATGTGCTCCCGTAAAGTGATGAATTTTTTGTCGATACTCCCGGTTTCGCTTTCCGCGTGAGGATGGTCTGTATTCATGCTGCCTGTCCCTTTGATTTGATGTCCATGCGACAGTTTTTTGCGCCTGAGCAACTGTTCGAATTGTTGCAAAAGAGAAAATACTCGCCATCTGATGGCAATGATCAGGCCAAAATTTCTGCTGTTCTCATGTGTTGTTTTTTATCGCTTTATATCATTTTTAAAACGGGAAAACAGCGCCCTTATTCGCAATCCTGATATTAGAGTCCGAAATATTCCTGTTTTTGGGAATATGGTCGTGTCGCGGCTGCCGGCTGGGGGAAAATGTGACACCGCAAGCCGGCATTTCCTCCCGGAAACGGCAGTCCCGGGGCAGAACTGCTGTCTGGATAAATGGGGAAGTCAGGCGTTGAGCTTGCGCAGCAGCCGGTTCTTTCGGTGCCGCAATTCGGTGAGAAGCTGGTGGTCGTTCTGTTTCGGGTGCAGGGCCATCCGGGTTTCGAGCACCCGCAGAGCACGTTCGGTCATCTCGAGGGCGAGGGCAGGATCGCTCATTTTGTGCTCGAAGAGCTTGGCCAGCTCGATACTGGCTTCGAAGGAAAAGCCGTGCTCCTCGAGCACCTGTTGCCAGGCCTTTCTGGCGTCATCGTGGTTGCGCATGCTTTTTTGAGATTGGGCATAGTGCAGCAGCCACGTGCGCCGGGACTGTTCGGGAAGGCCGGTCTGCTGCAGCAGGGCGGAGAAAAGCTCCGCGGCTTTCTCCGGTGCGCGCATCTCCAGAAACAGCCTGCCGATACGTTCCAGCTCTGTCACAGAGATTTTCTGCGTCGCCGTTGCTTCGTGATAGCGCCGGGCGATTTCGATGCTCAGGCCGAGCAGGGTGATGATGTCCATGCGGTTGTGATAGAACACTTTTCTGAGCTGTCCGCTGTGTCCGGTGCGCAGGAAGTCGGCATAAATGCCGGGAATGGCCTCCCCGGGGATATCGCCGTTGCGGCTGATACCGCAGATGTGATGCTCTAGGGTGGTCAGACTGCAATCGCCGAAATCGCGCTGCCAGAGACGCCGGGCAGCATGCAGGACGTCGAAATGCTGGTGCAGATCGATTTCAGGCCGCAAGCGGTTTTGGATGAAACGCGTTGTGAGTAAGGGAATGTCGTAAGATTTGCCATTAAATGACACGATGCCGCGTCTGTTTTCGAGGCGTTCCTGCAACAGGTCCAGCAGGGCGGGTTCAGCTGCAAGCGTGGGCAGAAAAATCTGCTCCACGATAAACTCATCGTTTTCGACAAAGCCGAGGCCGAGCAGGAAGACATAGGTGCCGGCGCCTCCGGCCAGTCCGGTCGTCTCGGTATCGACGAACAGCGCCTGATGCAGGGAAAAATCCGCGCTGACGCGGTTGCGCGATGCCAGTTTCAGTAGGTGACCGCCGGACATTTCGATAGCCTGCAGTTGCGTTCTGCCATGCTGCGACTGCAGGGCAACAGCATGCCGGCTGATGATCAGCTCATGGCCTTTGCGGCTGTGCACCTCACCGCCGAAATGCTCAGCCAGCTCATGCAAAGAACGGCCTGGCTTCTGCGGCCGTGTGGCCGGAGCAGGAGAGGTACTTTTATCGAGTTGCCGCAGGCGCTTTTTGATATCCATGGGAAATTGGTCAGGAAGATTTTTTGCGGAAGAGAGCCTCGAGTTTTTTGCGTGCTTCCTCTGCGCGTGCACCGGAGGGGGACTTTTTATCGCCCGGTGAAAAGTAGTCGCAGTAGGTGCCTGCTTCCTTATCGCGCACCAGTTCGGCCATCGGTTCGCGGCAGGCTTTCGGCGCAGCAGGATCATAAAACCGGCAGTTCATGCAGCAGCGCAGATAGCTCGAACATTTCACACACAGCTCTGAACGCGTCGGAAGAGATTGGGAAAGCGGATTTTCAGTTCCGCATTTGTAGCAGATCATCGGTGGAACTCCGGGTAATTGTGAGATAGCAGAGCGATTCCCCCCCACGCGTACCGCGACATTTATGTCGCGTCTCAGCCATACCCCCAAAGCATGCTGAATACGGAACGTATCGTCCTTCGCGCCCGGGTATCCAGTTAACTCAGCTAACGGGGCTCTGGCCCGGATACCGGCATGTGTCATTCCGGCCAAGCGCAGCGCAGTGCCGGAATCTCATCTTTTCCGGCACGTGCCTGAGTCTGGGAGATTCCGGTCTTCCCCTGCGGGGAAACCGGAATGACGGTTCTGAGGTTGGCACGTGCCGTGCTCTAACGGGCTGGCAGAAAAAATGAACCATTGCTGAGTTAGAGGGACAGCCAGAGGGAGGAGATGATGA
>DRLW01000211.1 GCA_011375275.1 Bacteroidota bacterium | reverse complement strand
CAGGTTGCAGAAGCAGGAGAAATGCTGCAGACCGCTTTCGAGCGGCTGCAGGGCAGCGAGTGCCGTCTGCTGCCGGTTTTGCGCCAGGGCAAGTTGATCGGATTGCTCACCATGGAGAACGTCGGTGAGTACATGATGATTCTTTCGGCGGCGCGCCGGTTCAGCGGGCGTGTGCGGCAGTAGCACAAAGCCGGCCGTTATTTTTTCGCCAGCACTTCAGCAAGGCGGTCGGGGTAATTGGTGATGATGGCATCGACACCGAGTTTTCTCATGCGCCGCATGAGAAATTTCTGATTGACCGTCCAGACGTGCACCTCTTTGCCGGCCGCGCGTGCTTTTGCCATGAAATGGGAATCCACCAGCCAGAAATGCGAGCTGAGCACATCGATATCGCTGGCGAAAACCGCCTCGCTGTAACTCTTGCGATCAAAAATATAGCCGACTTTCAACTCCGGCGCCAGACGTTTGATCTCATCGGCCACCTCGTGCCCGAAGGAGGTGACGATGCATTCATTTTCGAACTTCTCTTTGCGAATGGTATCGACCACCAGCCGGGCGATGTCGCGTTCATGACCGTGGAGCTTGACTTCGATGTTCAGCTTCATCTTGCCGCGTACCAGGCTCATGACCTCTTCGATCGTCGGGATGCGCTCGCCGGAAAAACGTTTATCAAACCAACTGCCGTTGTCGAGGGCACGCAGGGAATCGCTGGACATTTGCCAGACCAGGCCGGTGCCGTTGCTCGTGCGATCGACAGCATCGTCGTGCATGACTACCAGCCGGTCGTCCGCGGTCTGCTGGATGTCGAGCTCAGCCATGTCAGCGCCCATTTCCATGGCCAGCTTCAGGGCAGCGAGGGAATTTTCCGGCGCATAGCCGGAGGCGCCGCGGTGGGCGCAAATCTGAGGACGGGATTCAGGGCTCACTGGGTGCTCCGTTTGAGTGTGCTCGCCTGTGCAGCCACTGCCTGCAGGGAAAAGCAGCGCGCACAGAATATAGCCTGATAACTTCATAAATTTTTTCTGGTATCCGGCGTGAAAGTCTTTCGGTTCCTGGATTAAAAGGCAGAGTCGCAGGGCGCGGTCATTTGATTTCTTCGAAAATGCCCAGTTCTCTGTTTTTGCGCACGTTATCCCAGTTGAAATAGCGCCCGTTCATGGCGATGTACACACCGTGCGGCAGGACCTGGACAAAGGATAGCGCACTGCCGAGATTAAAAAAGCCATCCGAGCTGCCGAAAGCGTACGGAATCATCGCACCGGTGAGCACGATGGTTTTGGCCAGCCCGGCCTGGCCGAGAACACGGGCTGTCTCGGCCATCGTATCCGTGCCGTGGGTGATGACAACTTTGTCGGTTCCGGCATTTTTGCACGATTCGAGGATGATCTTGCGATCCATGTCGGTCATTTCCAGGCTATCTACCATCATGATGTTGCGAATCTGGATATCGAGGCGGCAGCGGCCTTTTTCCAGCATCTCGGGCAAGTGCGTATCTTTGAAAGCGAGCTGTCCGGAGAGCTCGTCGTACTCTTTATCAAATGTTCCACCGGTGATGAGGATTCTGATCGCCATGGACGTATCCTTCGGATGATTTATGATTCTGCCTGCTGCGCGCCGGATATCGTTCCGGCTTCTGCACAAAGTGCGCAAAATGTAGCGCTTTGATCCGTGAAATTAAAGATAAAAAAGCCCGAGTCGTCGCCGGAAGCAGGCGTTTCTCGTCACACCGCTCCCGCGGTGTGACGCCCGGTTGCCGCTCCAGCGGCAGTGCACAAGCGTAACGGGTTACCGACTACCCCGCGATCGTACTCAAATCGAGGAGATTCCGTCACTTCTCTTTTCTCGTCACACCGCTCCCGCGGTGTGACGCCCATTTGCCGCTCCTGCGGCAGTGCACAAACGTAACGGGTTACTGACTAGCCCGCGACCGTACTCAAATCGATGAGATTCCGTCAGTTCGCTTCGCATGATCGGATTTCCTGAGTCCATCTGCGGCAGAATATTTTCGTAAAGCGTGGTCAGTCTTTCTCGTCACACCGCTCCCGCGGTGTGACGCCCATTTGCCGCTCCAGCGGCAGTGCACAAGCGTAATGGGATGCCGACTACCCCGCGATCGTACCCAAATCGAGGAGAATCCGTCACTTCGCTTTGCATGGCTGGATTCCCTGAGTCCATCTGCGGCGGAATATATTTTGTTTAGCGTGGTCAGCCTCCGCCGGCCGGGTTGAAAGGTAGCGACGCTGGAGCGTCGGGAAGTACGTCACACCGCAGGAGCGGTGTGACGAGAAGAGATTGCGCCCGTCACTTCACTTCGCATGATCGGATTCCCTGAGTCCATCTGCGGCAAAATATTTTCGTAAAGCGTGGTCAGTCTCCGCCAGCCGGGTTGAGAGGCAGCGACGCTGGAGCGTCGGGAAGTACGTCACACCGCAGGAGCGGTGTGACGAGATGAAGATGCGTATATTTTTCTTAAGCGTGGACAGTCAAGAACCTCAGGATAATTGGATACCCCCATTTGACGACACTAACCGCTTTTTTCACCCTCACCCGTCCGGGAAATGCCCTGATCAGCGGCATCAGTATCTTCGTGGCTG
>DRLW01000210.1 GCA_011375275.1 Bacteroidota bacterium | reverse complement strand
TCGCTTCGCTGGTGCATTGCCGCAGGAGCGGCAACAGGGCGTCACACCGCAGGAGCGGTGTGACGAGAGGCAAACCCAGGATGAAACGTTTGTAGTGCACGATTTATCGTGCCTTGAAAGTCGCTAATTTTGCAGTAGTGCAGGGATAGCCTCTTTACGGTATCCGTGCGGGCATTCGGAGCAGGCAGCAGTTCGTTTCGCTGGTGCATTGCCGCAGGAGCGGCAACAGGGCGTCACACCGCAGGAGCGGTGTGACGAGAGGAGTGTGCAGATGCATACTCCCGCCCAAAAAAAAGGCCACCACAGAAAAACTCCTGAAGGTGGCCGTTCATATCAATTTCGTACGGTGATCCCCACATGTCCTCGAATTTACAGCTTGCGCAGATATTGCTCGGACTTGGGAACAAACTCGCTGGCCGGGAACTCGCGGATCAGCCGGTTGAAGGCATTCTGAGCCTCGCTCTTGTTGCCGAGCTCCACGTACGCCCTGCCGATCATCAGCAGTGCATCATCTTTTTTGAGTGATTTCTCGTACTGCAGCACTTTCTGAAATGAGGTGATAGCCCGCTCGAAATTCCCGGCGGCAAAATAGCTTTCGCCGATCCAGTACTCGCAATTACTCGAGAGAGCATGATCGGGATACTTTTCCAGCAGGGCCTGAAACAGGTCAACGGCTTCCTGATAACGCCGGCTGTAAAATTTCATCAGCGCACTTTCATAGGCCTTGGAATAGTTTGTGATCGAACCCAGCGTTGATGCCGTATAATTGTTATCGCGCAGCACGGTCTGCGAGGCAACAGCATTGACATTCTGCTTGGAAACCAGAGCCTGCTGGATCGAGTAAATCTCGGTTTCCTTTTTCTCAATCGTAGCATTCAACTCATCAATACGCGATTTCAGCCGGATATACTCTTCCATCTTCGGATTGCTGCTGCCAGCCATGGTAGTGGCAGATGAAGAGCTCGAAGCAGCGGGCTGGCTGTCGTCCATCTCGTTGAGGCGATTGAGAAAATCCTGATAGTCTTCGCCACCACTCTCGGCAGATTTGCTGCCCTGATCATCTTCGGCAAAGAGGGCGCCGGTATTTTCACCGGAGGCATCATCTTCTTCGAAAAAGAAGCCATCATCACTGTTTTCATCCCCGAGTTGTTCGACATCGAGGTTTTCGGTAAACAGGTTATCGTCTTTCACAGTCGTTTTCGGGCCCATGTACATGGTAAAGCCGGTGCGGACCTGAAAATAGATATCTTTCATGGTGGTGCCGCGCTGGCCGCCGTCGAGATCATCACCGGTGGTATATTTGGCCACGCTGGAAAGAGACAGCGCCATGGTCGGGCTCAGGAAAAAACGCAAACCACCGCCCAACAGGAACTCGGCATCGTTATAGCGATTGTTCAGCTCGGTATGCAGGAAATTGAGCCCGCCTATCCCGGTGGTTACGAAGGGACGAAAACTGCTTTTTGACATCAACTCGTAATCGAGCAGCAGATCGCCGTACACCAGATTGGTCGTCTTGGTCGTGGTTCCGCCACCGGTTGCCGCAATCTGGAATCCGAGCGTATTATAGCCAAAAGCCAGATTCAGGCTAAGCGCGTTAGAGAGCCGATAAGAGAGCAATCCGTTGCCGCCAAAACCAAAAGGCGTCACCGAAGGTTCGCTGTAGAGCTGCTGTGTGCCCAGCCCCACGCCCCATCCGAAACGCCCTTTGAGGCCCTGAGCAAAGCTGTTTGTGGTCAATGCGCCGAACGCAGCGACCACGAATATAAGAACTACCCTTTTACTGGTCATAGCAATACTCCTCTGAAACCGTCGAGCTTCCATGCCCCTGAGAGGAAATTGAAGCTGCTGAGCAATGGTGAGATTTCTGATTTTCACAACACGACAGCACTTTCGCAAGCGCTGTTTCTCTTTTTAAACCGTAAAAAATTCTGCTTAACTGTCCTGAATTTCCCGCGCACTAATCCTGAGTTGCTGTATCACTCTGGTCGGGTTGAACGACTTCCACTCCTGCCGGCGCGAATCATCCCCGGCAGCGCCTGCATTGGATCAAAAGCCGAAGTAGGCTTTCAACTCTATGGGCAGGACTTTCTGCATGTTGATCTTTTCATCAGCATACAAATTGTACGCTTCAACCAGTTCCTCGAGCTTTTCGCGATACTGGTTCAGGGTATCATCATCCACCTCCCCTTCGATCGTCTCGCGCAACTCCAGAATCGTATCGCCGATCTTCTCAAAATAGAAATTCAGCATCGATTGGTTGATCAGATCGTTGACCGAGGCTTTGACATCCTTTTCTTTGTCAACTAATGTTTTCAGGGTATTTTTCAGGTGGAACAAATTCAAATCCTTGACAAGCTGCGCATCGACCCCAAGATAAATAAACAAAGCCGGCTGTTTCTTGTAATACTCGGTCTTCAAGGCGATGTTGGTCAACAGGTACTGCTCGATGATGACCCGTTCGCCAAAAGTAACTTTTCTATGGCTCGAATAGCGAAGCGAGTTTGCCTCTTTGTTGTATTCTACCCGAACCATCAAATCAGCAAAAGAAAAGTAGAGAAGCTCTTTCATTGACTCATCCCGCGGCTGGTGTTCAAGACAATAGCGGCTTGTCCGCTGACAAACACAAACTCTATGCCAGCAACAATAAAATGCGCTAATTCATTAATAAACAATTAATAATCGTTTAAAACAAATTCGCTTCCACCATGTGCTTTGTGTCCGTTTGTGATGCAATGTCAAAAAGCGAACACTTTTAGCGACAAACCCAGCCATCGTTCAGAACATGGAGAACAGCCTCACGAACCAGCCCCGGATCCGGCTCCTCGATGATATGCATTTCACCGATCGAAATCGGCAATACATAACGCAGGCGGCCGGCCTGAACCTTCTTGTCGTGCCGCATGACCTCCATTACCCTATCTGGCTCTATACCTTCAATGACTGCCTGAAGCGGAATTTGTCTTAAAAGTCTTTCGATTCTCTGATATTCAGTCTGGCTCAGAAGCCCGAGCTGCGTGGATAAACGGGCTTCCGCCAGCATGCCCAGAAACACGGCCTCGCCGTGGCGTATGCGCTCGTAGCCCCCGAGATTCTCCAGCGCATGCCCGATCGTATGTCCGAAATTCAGAAATGCGCGAACAGAATGCTCCCGTTCATCACGGGCCACGATATCCGCTTTGATCGCACAGCTTCGCAACACGGCATCGGATAAAACGTGCTCATCTTTTTCCAGCAGAAGAGTGCGATTTTTTTCGCAAAATGCAAAGAAATCACGGTCATGGATGATGCCATACTTGATCACCTCGGCGAGGCCGGAGATCAGGTCTCGCTGGCCGAGAGTGCGCAAAACTGCGAGATCGATCCACACGAGTGCAGGCTGATGAAAAGCGCCGATGATGTTTTTTGCCCTGGGATGGTTGATGCCGGTTTTGCCCCCCACCGAGGCATCGACCTGCGCCAGTAGTGTCGTCGGCACCTGCACGAAAGGAATGCCACGCATGTATGTCGCTGCGGCAAAGCCGGCCAAATCGCCGACCACCCCGCCGCCGAAGGCGATCACAGCCCAGTCCCGTGCAGCTCCGAGCTCGAGAAACCGGGTCATGAGATCGTGATATGTTTCGATATTTTTCGTCTGCTCTCCTGCGGGAACGACGATGGTATCGAGATGCAGTTTTGCTTTTTCGAATGAAGGGAGGAAAACCCCCGAATAGTGCGAAGCGACCTGCTCATCGGTTATCAGGATAAACTTGCTGGTTTTCATGTACAGCCGCAACATCTCTCCAAGCTTATCGAGACAACCTGTTCCGACATAGATAGGATAACTGCGATTTCCCGGGAGATTCACTTTTAGAGACTGCATCGATCACTCGGACTCAACTATTTGTTTTCAAGAAATATACGTGGCTGTCGCCAGCAGCCGGGTCTGCGCCTGACAGCGCGGTCGGATTGAAAAAAAATTCCCGCCGGTGCTGCGGGAATATCTGCTCTTGGAGGAATATGTGCCCGAAATCGGGGAGAGGCCGGCTCAGCCATCACATCAGGCCGGGAGCTCCCGGGCACTCTGCGCCTGCTTTTTCTTCCAGCTTTTTGCCAGCTCGCTGATGCGCGTCTTCACGACTTGCATGTGCTCGTCGAGGTCTGATGGCGCAATCTGCAAAAATCGCGAGTAATATTCAAGGGCTTTTTCCGAACTGCCCTGGCTGTCATAGGCCAGGCCACAGTTCAGAATGGCCTCGCAATAACGGGAATCAAAAGAGAGAGCCCGTTTGTAGCAGTGCACGGCACGGGAAATCTGGCCGAGACGCGTCAGTGCGATCCCTTTATTGTTCCACGCCATCACATAACCGGGATTGAGCGCAATCGCCTTGTCATAGCTCTTGATGGCACGCAGGTATTCACCGAGACGCACCAGTGCATTGCCGCGATTATACCACAGGCTGGCATCATTCTTCTCGAGTCGCAGAGCGTGTTCAAAGCTGTTCAGCGCTTTTTCATGCTCGCCCAGGCGGGTCAGGCTCAGGGCCAGGTAATACCAGGCTTTGTAATTCTTCGGCGCCAGACGGGTACCGAGCATGAACAGCTCGCTCGCCTGCTGATCTTTCTGCAGTTTTCGGCAGACGCGGGCAAAATTCATCGCCACTGTCCACGAGGTGATTTCTTCGAGGGAGATGGTGCTGAAGGCGTGAAAAGCCGCAGTATAATTCCCGGTTTTGACCAGCGCCATGCCACGATTCGAATGTGCCTGCCACGGCAGTACATCTTCACTGCCGATGCTGTCGAGTACGCGCAACGCCTGTTTGGGCTTGCCCATTTCCAGAAAAATACCGGCGAGATTGATCGTCGTGCTTACGGTCGGGAATCGGGCGTGCAGGCGTGACAACTGCTTGTATGCCTGCTCATACTGCTCCTCGACGATCGATTCCAGGCTGTCATTCCACAAATTGATGGCATCGGCCCACTGCCTGCGCTTGTCGATCTGCAACAGCTCGTGATAGAACTGCCGTGTCGATAGGATGAACTGCGCATCCCGGCGATTTTGATTGAGTCTGATATCATCGTCCAGATAATCCTCGAAAAAATCCGTACCAGACCGCAGCAACAGATAGCTGTTTGCCACCAGCACCACGAAAACGACCAGCCCGTTGGTCAGTATTTCCTGCTTTCCGGACATGGCAAACACTTCCAGCACCAGGGTGATGAGCAGAGATAAAATCGCCATCGAATTGATGGCAACGAGCACTTTGTCCCTGCGTTCAAAACCCTTGAAAACGATGACAATGAAAAAAGCGATCAGAACGATTAGAGCACCGATAAAGTACATCTTCAAACTCCATGTGAGCCCGGATGGTAAGCGATTGAGTCACCCCACCTCTCTTATGACCTGAAATCACACAAGCCTTCTCCGGCTACCCGAAAAAAAGTGTTGCGATCCGGAGCCGGCCCGGGATATGCTGGGGAGCCATTTTCCAACAGGCCATCCAGAGAATTGCTCCCTGCAAAAGCCATATTCGGGATGTGATATCGACTTGATGCATCGGCGATTGCGGCGGGCATCTCGAACTAATTGCGAAGATTAAACATTGTTTATCAGAAGGTTGCGCAGGTGGGGAAACGATGAGTGGGGAGGCTGTTTCCTGCCGGAGGATGCCCGGCAGGAAAGGCTCATTTCACCGGTTTTTCCCGGAGGTAGCATGAGGGTACAAACAAAGTTCTGGTTCAACCGGGTTTTCATCACACAGCACCGCAGGTAGGCCCGGAAACAACGGCCGTCCCGGGCGCTGGGCGGACAGGATTAACCGGACTGCTCTGTACTCTCCTCCGGTACGGCGAACATCATCACAGCATAGGCGACTGCGGAAAGCAGATATGGATTGAAAAACAGGACGACGAACAAGACGCGGACGATCGTGGGGTCGATATTATAGTAGCGCCCGAGGCCGCCACACACGCCGGCGATTTTGCGATCTGTCACTGAGCGGCGGAGCATGCGCGCTTTACTGCTCACAGCCCCGGAACCGGTGTCGTCTTTTTTCTCCACCAGCATAAAATACAGGCCGATGCCGATCAGTACCAGCGCAAACATGACACCCGGATCGATAGAGCGGAAAAACCAGATATTGTAGGCAAAATGGAACTGGTCGGCCAGAAGCAGCAGGCCGATGATCACCATGCCGATACCGACGAAAAAGCCGAGGCCCGAATTTTTCTTTTCCTCCTGCCCGGCTTCACTTGCCTGCTCTGCTGCCAGCGGATTTTCCGGGATGATGATCCAGGCGATGATATAGGCGATCAGGCCAAGGCCGTCGGCAAAAGCAGCGACGACCCAGAAAATACGCACCAGCACCGGATCGATATTGAAATACTCAGCGACACCACCACACACACCGGCGATCACTTTCTCCCTCTGTGAGCGGTATATCCTTTTTTCGGATGTGCCCCCGTTGGTCGTGGTTTCTTCAACAGCAGGCGTTTGAGACTGAGCTTGTTTCTTTTTCTTTTCAGCCATCTTCTACCCTTTTTTCTTCTCGGTTCTTTGCGGGAATTTTGATTTCACAGGCATGCAAAACGACGGGAATGTTTTTTTGTTTCGGGGAAATTCACATGGTGCAGTGCTATCGGTTATGTTTCTGCTCGATGGCCATGATTTTATCGACACGGCGTTTGTGCCGGCCGCCGCCAAAATCGGTCTGCAGCCACAGGGTGACGATTTTTTTCGCCAGGCCCTCGCCGACGACCATCGAGCCGAGGGTGAGTACGTTAGCGCCGTTGTGCTCGCGGCTGTTTGCTGCCGTGTACAGATCGTTGCAGCAGGCTGCGCGCACGCCCGGCACTTTATTCGCCGCCATGCAGGAGCCGATACCAGCGCCATCGACGATGATGCCGGCGCGGGCTTCTGCACGGGAAACCAGAAGAGCGACCTGTTCGGCATAGTCGGGATAGTCCACCGCATCCGTACTGAACGTGCCGACATCGCGAACCTCAAAACCGAGATCATGCAGATGGCCGACCAAAACACTTTTCAGCGCAAAACCGCCGTGGTCTGCACCGATAGCAACCGGCCCGCGGCTGGTGCGGATACTTGGTTTTTCGGCATCAGCAGGCATGGCTGGCCCGTGTTGCTCAGCACCGGCGGTAACGATCTCGATGCCAAACTGCCGCACGGCATCGCGGGCTGAGGGAGTCAGCAGAGCTTCTCCCCGGATGGTTATTTTTTTCTCCCTGCGCCGTCGGGCGTCGAGGATCATTTTTTCTGTGATCAGCACTCTGTCCATAGTCTGAAAAATTTATCCCTGGTTCTGCAGATCTTGTTTCAGTATCAGTTGATTTTCTCGATGATGCCGGTCATGGGCACAAAGCGCACCTTCGGGCCATCGATCTGTTCGGTCACACCATCATGTTTGATGATCGTCACCAGTTTCTGTTCGAATGTTCCGACAGGCAGAATCAGCCGCCCATCATCAGCGAGCTGTTCGATCAGCCTGTCCGGTACGATACCCGGTGCTGCGGTGACGATGATGCGGTCAAACGGGGCATGCTGCTTCAGGCCGATCGAGCCGTCGCCGAGGTGCGAAAAGATATTATCCAGCTCAAGGGCGAGAAACACGGCGCTCGACCGCTGGTACAGTTCCGGGACGATTTCCACCGTGTGCACTTCGCCGGCGAGGCGGGATAAAATCGCAGCCTGGTAGCCGGAGCCTGTGCCGATTTCCAGCACCCTGTGCTGTGGCCGCACCTGCAATTCCTGCGACATCAGCGCGACGATGTAGGGCTGCGATATCGTCTGATCATAGCCGATGGGCAAAGGGGAGTCCGTGTAGCTCAGATGCCGCATCTTTGCCGGAACGAACTCGTGACGTGGGATCTCGAGCATGGCCTTGATAACAGCCCGATCGTGAATGCCGCGCGCGACGATCTGCTTCTCGACCATTTTCCTGCGCAACCGGGTGTATTTCTCTTCATCTGAAGTTCGGCCAAACATGGCACCACCCAAATTTGGGAATTCAGCTCCCGTCCATCAACCGGAAGCTTCGACAAGCACCTGCACATGTGCTTCCACAGAGCGCGCAAGTGCAGTGAGATCATATCCACCCTCGAGCAGCGAGACGAGGCGGCCACCACACCAGAGCCCGGCCGCTTCAGTGAGAAACCGGGTCATGTCTGCAAAATGCGTTTCATCCAAAGTCAACTGAGCGAGAGGGTCATCGGCGTGGGCGTCAAAACCGGCAGAGATCAGAATCAGTTGCGGCCGGAAATGCTGAATAATCGGCTCGAGTTCACGCTGAAACGTATCGAGATAGTCCTGCGCCCCGGTCAGTGGCGCAAAGACGATATTCTTTGTGTAACCCTGGCCAGCTCCACTGCCGGTTTCGTCCGGATGGCCAGTGCCCGGGTAAAGCGGCCACTGGTGCAGACTGACGAAAAAAACATCGTCTTCTGTGTAAAATGCATCCTGGGTGCCGTTTCCATGGTGCACGTCCCAGTCCACGATGAGCACGCGTTCGACACCATGCTTTTCCAGCGCATAACGTGCTGTAACAGCGATATTGTTGAACAGACAAAAGCCCATGGCCCGGTTTCTTTCAGCGTGGTGACCGGGCGGCCGTACCAGGCAAAAGGCATTCTGCAACTCACCCGCCATCACCGCATCCACAGCTTCGATGCCGGCGCCTGCCGCGTACAGGGCAGCGTCCCAGGAGTCAGCAGAAACCACCGTATCGGGATCGAGCTGCGAAGGGCCGGTTTCGCAGGCGCTGCGCACGTGTTCGATATGGTGCCTGTCGTGCACGAGGTGCAGCTCGTCTTCGTTTGCCTGGCGCGTTACCGGCCGGTAGCACAACTCCCAGAGCGCACCCGCCTGCAAACGGCGCAGAACAGCTCCGATGCGGCTGGTCGATTCCGGATGCATGCTGCCGGTATCATGGCGGCTGAATATTTCGTGAAAAAAAACACCGGTTTTGCTTTTCATAACGATCAGGGTAAGTGCATTGTGCGGCTCAGGTTCTTCCCCCGGCCAGCCACGACCACGGTGTATTCGCCGGCTGAGGGGATTTTTACCGTGGCGCTGGCTGTAAACGGCGTCAGCACCTGGACAGCCATGACATTCGGATCGAACAGAGCCATCGGGGTTAAAGTGATGGTCGTACCATCAACCTCCACATCGACGACGTCCAGCTCATAGGCCGGATTCGGCAGGTTGCCCGTGATGCGAAAAACGACCGTATTGCCGTTCGAAGTCACGCGATCGATCTCAACGGATGAGACATAAACTTTTTCAAAACTGGTAATTTTGCGATTCTCCTCGTCCTCATTTTGTTTCGGGATATCTCGGCTTGCGGGTGCGGCACAGGCTAACATCAGTAGCGGAATCAACAGGTAGTTCACGGTTTTATCCCTCATGCAAAACGATGATGGGCATGGCGCCCGGTACGTCCTCTCCTTTTTTGTATCCTGACTCGAAAAACATCATACAATGTTTGCAAAGAAACCATCTTTACATCTTCCAATTACTTGTAATTTTACGACAAAGGCAAGGAAAAATGTCATAATCTCCCGGCGGGGCGCAGGATACCGGCAGCGAGAAGTTTTTCGCAGCTTGCCGCATACAGCACACCTTTCGGTTTCAGGGTACACACGCTTTGCCCCGAGGGTAGCGGAACTCGCAAGAGTTCCGAAATGGCGTGCGCCCGAAGTGTTGCCACTTCGGCTACTTCTCGACCTTAGCGCCTGGCCTTTTGCAGCAGGAAACAGCGAAACCACGGCAGCCAGATCATGCGTTCTTCGAGCAGCTCGAAACCTGCGGTATGGAAAAAGCCACGAAATTCCGGCCAGCAGAACTCACCGCCGCGTGGGAATTGGAAGCGCAAAACGGTGCTGAGTACGCGCGTGGCATCTTTATGCGGTTCCTGCATCCAGAGGATACCGCCGTCACGCAACAGCCTGTGGCACTGTCGCAGGGCCAGACGCCAGTCGTGCAGATGATGA
>DRLW01000209.1 GCA_011375275.1 Bacteroidota bacterium | reverse complement strand
GCGGATGCCGGCGCAGACGTTCCCCAGGTTGTACTGCTCCGGCAAATAAAGATGAGAAAACCGACACGCGGGAAAACAGACACAGCTCAGTTCACACAACAGCAGCATACAGTATGACGATAAAAATCAGTGCAAAGAGGATAAAGCTGGCCAGTTGGAAACTCAAAATCTGGCCGATCACCTCGCCCCCTTTCGGCCCCATGACCTGTTTTACCGTTTCCATCAAACGAAAATACCACATGCCCAGCATCACCAGGATCGGTGCGCCGAAGAGCAAAGTCAATCCGATCATCCAGACATGATCGCGCAGCGGAACCGCCTCGCGAACTACGGCAACGGCGAAAAATCCACCTGTCATCACTCCGAAGAAAAAAGTCAGCAGCGTTTTGCGAATATCCATGGTTACATCCGAGTTGTTAGCGTGAAAGTTGTTGCAAAGCTTCCAGAATAGCATCCATTTCCTGATACGAAATCCGCTTGTCGCGCAGGGCTTCGAGCACCTGCCTGCCGATAACTTCGATCTGTTCGCGCGGTACGTGGTTGGCCGCTACAGCATTGGTGAAACCGTCGAGGGTATCCAGCACTTTTTCGCGGTTGTTGGTCATATAGGCCTCCGGGAAGGCAGCAAAAAGGTCTTCAGCATATCGCGCTCCGACTTTGTTGATCACCGACACCGCGATGTCTTCTCTGAAGAGATAAGCCGTAAAAACCCCCGCAGCGAGCATGGCGATTATAACCAGCATCCCGGCAGCAAAGCCACGCCAAAACCCTACGCGACGGGCCATGCGCTTTTCCAGCTCGATCGCCCGCAACTTCATATCCAGTTTTTCTGCTTCTGTCATTTGTCTGCCTTTCTCCAGTATTACGCACGTTTCAATTCACTACGCAGCATCAGGCCGGCGCAGAATACGCATGATGAGTTGCCGGTCATTGGCGGACACGGCACCACTCAGGAAAAGAGTTGCGAGGTAAAGCAATCCTGCCACTGCACTGGATACAATCCAATGGAAATCCCGCATGAGGAAAACTGTCACGACAGTGGCCAGGATAGCCAGGCCAACCCTGAATCCGCCTGCAAACACTTCTCTGCCGCCGAAGTGAATGATTTTCTGTACCACAAAAGGAACCTGCACGCCGACATAAATGTGGATGGAAATCAGCGTTGCCACGGTAGCTCCGATGAAACCATAGCGCGGAATTAAAATGAAATTGAGAATGATATTGGCCAGCATGGCGGTGATATTGACGAGCATATCGACATTCTGCCGCTTGCTGGCGACCAGGGCATAGGCAAAAATCTGCGAGATGCCATACGGAACCAGCGTCCAGATGATAATTTGCAAGACCAGAATCGAAGGCTCATACTCCGGCGAATAGATCATCGTGATGATCGGGCCGGCCTGCAATGACATCAAAACCGACATGGGTACTGTGACGAAGACCAGCAGGCGCAGCGACTTACGGCAGGCTTTCTGGAACTGCTCCGGAGAGCTGTGGAAATACCCTGAGATTACGGGAAACAATGAGTGCACGAAACTGTCGATGAGCACGATGGACAGGGCGAGAAAGCGGTACGCCGCACTGTACAAACCGGCCTCAGCATCGGAGCGCATGGACTCGAGCATGATGATGTCAGCGCGCCAGTAAATCGTCACGGCCAGAAGCGTGAGGGCAAAAACCCGCGCCTGCGCTGTCAGCTCACGTACGAACTGCCAGTCCACCGCCCCGAAGGGCACGACGATCCGGCGGGAGAGGTAATAAAAATAGTAGCCGGCTTTCAGGAAGCGCAGGATGACAAAAACCCACACCAGCTCGATGATGCCATAGCCGGAAAAAATCAGCCACAGGCTGATCAGTACGCGGGCGAGGTTTTCGCCCAGCCAGGCATAGCCTATCTGACTCAGGCGCTCGTAGCCGCGAATCGCGCCCTCATACACATCTGCCAGGCCCGAGGCGATGAGGGACAGGCTGGCGATCATCGTGCCGGTGATGACCACTGGATTGTCGCTTAAAAGTTGCACCACCAGGCTCATCGCCACCAGGCTGAGCACGGAAAAAATCAGCGCTATCACGCTGCCGTCGATCATGAACCGCCGGGTTTTCTCCTTGTGCTGGGCCAGATCACGCGTCAGCAGGTTGCGCAGGCCGAAGGCGGCGCTGATCTGAAAAATCAGCACATAATTGAAGATGGTGTTATAGGCACCCAGCCCCTCTGCGCCCATCAATTCGCTGATTTCAACCACGAGATAAAATGAAATCAGCGGCTGCAGGCTGTTCGCCAGCATGAGGATCGTGGTGTTTTTGAACAAGCGTCGGACGGTGCTCATGCGCTCATCTACCTCGCGATCCGGCTCGTTCTGCGTACAGAGTTTCATACAGGTTTTCGAAATTGCGAACCTGTTTCTGCAGGGAGAACTCTTCCTCGGCGATGCGCCGAGAGCTGGCGCTGAACGTTTTCACCAGCTCCGGATCCGCCAACAACCGTTGCAGTGCTTCGGCCAGAGCATCGACATTCTTCGGCGGCACGACAAAGCCGTTTACGCCATCCTGCACCGCTTCGGCAGAGCCACCGACGTCGCAGGCGATGACCGGCTTGCTGCAGGCCATGGCCTCGAGAATGACATTCGGCAGCCCCTCGCCTGCAACCGAGGGCAAGACGAAAAAGTCTGCCGCACCGAGAATTTCGCTGACATCATCGCGAATTCCGAGGAAACGGATGCGGTCATCCAATTTGTGCTCTGCCACCTCCTCCTCGAGTTTCGCGCGCAGACTGCCATCGCCGGCGAACAGGGCTACAGCATCGGGAAAATTCTCCGCAATGCGCGCAAAAGCTTTGATAAACCAGGTATGGCCCTTGACTTCCTCCAGGCGGGCGACAATGACGATGACCGTCTGCGCCTCGCTCAGCCCGAGTTCACTGCGCTTGCTGCCGGCATGGCCGTTGAGAGAGAATTTCTGCAGATCGACACCGTAATGGATCACGCGGATTTTTTCAGCAGGCAGTTTGCGGCGCGTTATCAGCGATGATTTGATTTCATGCGAGACTGCGGCTACGCAATCGGTAAAACGCATGGCAAACTGGTAGCCGATGCGGCGCTGCAGTTGTGCATGGTAGGGATTGCCCTCATGTGTCACCGTCTCCCACGAGATTACCACAGGCACGCCAGCCCATTTTGCCGCCACCGAGCCGACGACATCTGCCCAGAACAGAGTGTTCTGCACGATGTCGATTTTCTGCTCGCGCATCACTGCTTTCAGCTTGCGGATGGGCTGAACATCGAAACGATGCGTGCGGCTGCAGTCGTACACAGGCACGCCGATTTTTTTGAACTTATCCTCCAGCGGACCGGTCGGCCCGACATTCGCAATGGCAGACTCAAAGCGCTGCGGGTCGAGCTGTTCGACCAGCTCCCACAGCTTGTTTTCCGCCCCGCCCATGCGAAAGCCATCGACGACCTGCAGGACGCGCAGTTTTCCTTTTTTATTCATAGCTTCATCCTCTGTCCCGATTTATTCATGGAATAGCATTTCACGCAAAAGTCGTCTGGCTATCCATTTAACTCAGCAATGTTGCATTTTTTCAGCCAATCGCCAGAGCACAGCACATGCCTGCACCAGAACTGTCATTCCGGTTTCCCCGCAGGGGAAGACCGGAATCTCCCGGACTCAGGCACGTGCCGGAAAAGATGAGATTCCGGCACTGCGCTTCGCCTGGCCGGAATGACACATGCCGGTATCTGAGCGTAGCCCGGTTTGCTGAGTTAACTGGATACCCGGACAAAAGTCGGGATAACTGAAAATTTTACAGGCCACAGCCAGCTATTTTATCCAAAGAATTTTCTTCATGTCGTTTTATACCCGGCACTGTTGTGCACACGGATTCACTTCTTCCCTGCAAGCAACTGCTCATAACGGGTGATCATTCTCTCATAATGCACGTCCGGGCTGAACTCTGCTTCGGCTTTTTCTCTCGCCTTTTCGCCCATGGCACGCGTTCGCGCTGGATCAGCCCACAGAGCTTCGATGCGCTCGTGCAGCTCCTGCACATTGCCCGGTTCAAAATGATAACCGTTGATACCATCATCAACCAGCTCGGGCATGCCGCCGAGGGTACTGACGATCACCGGCTTGCCCATGGAAAACGATTCGTAGATCACCAGCGGCGAGTTGTCGTACCACTCGGAGGGCACGACCACGAACCGGGCCTTCTGCACCAGCTCTATCAGGTCCTGACCGCCACGGTTGCCGAGAAAGCTGACGTTGTCGATCTTGTGTTCCCGCTGCAAGCGCTCCAGCACCGGCCGTTGCGGCCCGTCGCCGATGATAAAGAGTTTGGTTTCCGGCAGATTGCGCATGGCATGCAGCAGGGTCATCACGCCTTTTTCCTCGGACAACCGGCCATAAAAAACAAAGTACTCTTCCGCGTCCGGGTGATAGGGATAGTCATCCAGATTGATGGTGTAAAAGCTGTGCCAGACTTTCTCTTCGGGCACGCCGCCGGCGACGAGCTTGCTGCCGAGAAAACGGCTCGGCACATGAAAGAGGTCGATCTCGTCGTAAATATGCATCCATTTGTGCAGGTAGCTTTCGAGCGAGAGCAGGGCACTGGCAGGGAAGGAATTTTTATGGCATTTCTGCAGCGCAGCATGATAGAAACTGCCGGTCACACAGCGCTCGCAGATTTCATTTTTATGCATGATAAACAGCCGGTAGCTCGGGCAAACGAGCTTGTACTGATGGCAGGTCTGCAGCACAGGCAGTCCGGCATCACGGAAGGCGTGCAAAATGGAGGGGGAAAGCTGATGGTCGATCATGTGCAGATGCACGATGTCGGGCTGTGTTTTATCGATCAGGCGAGCCACGGCATCGCGCGCTGTGCGCGAATAGATGATCCGGCCGATGATCTCCGGCGCCAGTTTGAGCTTCTCAATAGCGGACAGGCCGTTAAATTCGATGTTGGGGACAAAATCCTGCTCGTAGGGTGTCTCGAAGTTTTCCTCGTGCTGCATGGAAAAGGGGATGACCTCGTGGCCATGCGCTTCGAGAACTTTTGTCAGCTCAAAGTAGTACCGCTCTGCCCCTCCTTTAATAAAATAATATTTGTCGATCATCAAAATCTTCACAACGTCTCCTCAAAGCTGAAAATCCGGGCATGATATCAAACTGCCGGTTCTGTCTCTTCCATCCTCACTCACCCCTTTGTTTTTGGTCTGAATAGTACTAAACTGACCGAGTTTGCCGGCATGGCGACCTGGAAGCGCCAGGCACCATTCTGTGGCTTTGCCGTGCCGCTGTCGATACG
>DRLW01000208.1 GCA_011375275.1 Bacteroidota bacterium | reverse complement strand
TATTACATTGTTGTGTTGCAGGCACAAAAGACGCGCTAAATTACCGAAGATATATTTGTAAAATAGCCGCGGATGTGCTATTTTGTCTATTTGCACATTTTACACCGCGCGCATGCGAAAGCCTGCGTGCCTGACCTGCACCAACCGAGGAGTGCTCTGTATGATCGACGGAGTAGAAATCAAGGAGCTGAAAACCTTTCCTGACGAACGCGGTTTTTTTCGCGAAATTATCCGTGTGTCAGATGTCTTTTTCGGAGAAGGATTCGGACAACTGAGCCATTCACAGATGTACCCGGGAGTCGCCAAAGCGTGGCACATCCATAAAACTCAGATCGACTGGTGGTACGTGCCCATCGGCAACCTGCGCCTGGTGATGAAAGACCTGCGGTCGGACTCGCCGACGTACGGCGAATTGCAGGAAGTGCTGATGGGGGAAAATTATCCGGCCAAAGTCGTCAAAATCCCTGCTGGCGTGGCCCACGGCTGTAAAGTGCTCGGCAGCGTTACCCATTTATTCTATGTCACCAGCAAAACCTATGACCCAGCCGAGGAGGGCCGCATCGCACATGATGATCCGGAAATCGGCTACGACTGGCTCAAGGGGCCGGAGATCAAATAACTTCTGGTTATCCATTTAACTCAGCATGGTTGCATTTTTTCAGCCAATCCACCAGAGAACAGCATGTGCCGACACGAGAACGGTCATTCCGGTTTTCCCGCGGGGGAAGACCGGAATCTCCCTGGCTCAGGCACGTGCCCAAAAAGATGAGATCCCGGCACGACGCTTCGCCTGGCCGGGATGACAGATGACGCTTTCTGAGCCAGGCCCCGAAAGCTGAGTTAACTGGATATCCTGACAAATAACCCTGAAACCTGAATAATTTGTACCCTGAAAAACACCGAACTTCCCCAAGAAAGAATGTAATCCGCATCGTTCACAAATCACCGCTCTGTACAAGGACCGTCGGGATAACCCCTGCCAACCCGGCCGGAACGCCGGGCCGGAACTTCTTCGTATGGGGTATCGGCTTTCGGAAAATTCCGCTTTTCTCATACGGAGCGCTGTGTCATGAATTACGCGGGGAAGAAAGCAGCCATGCGCACTTATCATTTTTATCAAATAGATGTGTTTACCGAGCACAAATACGGCGGCAACCCTCTCGGCGTTTTTCCCGATGCTGCCGGGCTGAGCGATGAAGAGATGCAGCTCATCGCCTTTGAGCTCAACCTTTCGGAAACTACTTTTGTTTTCCCGCCGCAGGATGCGCGTGCAAACCACAAAGTCCGTATTTTCACGCCGGTGATGGAGGTGCCCTTTGCCGGGCATCCGACGATAGGAACCCACTTTTTGCTCGCAGAACTCGGCCGATTTGAGCTCCACAGTTCGCCGGTGCGTGTCTGGCAGGAGCTCAGTGTCGGCGTTCTGCCGGTTGATATCGAGCACGAGAACGGCCGTGTGATACGCGTGACCATGACACAGGCGCAACCACAATTTCTCAGCGAACTCGCTGACCTCGATGCGCTGGCCCTGGCCCTGCGCTGCCGGTCTGAAGTTTTCGATGTAAATTTCGCCCGCCCGCAGGTTGCTTCCACCGGCCTGCCCTTTTTGATGATACCGGTGGTCTCCCTCGATGCCTTGAAAGAGCTGAGCGTCGATGCGCCGCGCCTGCGCACCCTGTGCGAGCAGCACGGCTGCAAAATGGCCTATGCCTTTGCGCGCGAAACATTTTCCGGCAGAGCTGATGTGCACGCCCGGTTTCTCAGTGGCCACCTCGAGTTCGAGGACCCGGCCACAGGCAGCGCCGCCGGAGCGCTGAGCGCTTTTCTCGTCCGGAATGGAGTGCACGGCAGGCAGGATGACAACCGTTTCCTCATCGAACAGGGACATTTCATCAAACGCCCTTCGCTGATCCGGTCACAGGTGATCGTGAACGAGGGAGAAATCGAAAAAGTGCTCGTGTCCGGAAGCTGCTGCCGGGTTTTCGAGGGGGATTTTGAAGTCTGAAAAAACAGGGGACTCTGTAACCACGACAGGATACATCATGAACAAGCAGAATTTTCTCGAGGCTTTGCGCGAAAATATCATCATCGGCGACGGGGCCATGGGGACGATGATCTACTCCAAGGGCATCCCCACCTCGCACTGCTTCGATGAGCTGAACATCAGCAGGCCTGCGCTGATCCAGGAGATTTCCAGAGACTATGTTGCGGCTGGCGCGCAGGCACTGGAGACCAACACCTTCACGGCCAACCGGCACAAACTGGCCCGCTTTGAACTCGAACATCTGGTCGAGGAGATTAACGTCCGCGGCGTTGAGCTGGCACGCGCCGCAGCGGGCGACCAGGCGTGGGTGCTCGCCTCGGTCGGCCCGGTGCGTACCGGCGAAACCGATGAAGTCTCGGCGCGCAGGCAGGAAAAAATCTTCGCGGAACAAATCCTGGCGCTGGTCAGTGCGGCGCCGGATGCGCTCATCCTGGAAACCTTTGCCTATGCCCATGATCTGGAGCTGGCCCTCAAAGTTGCCCTGAAAAACACAGACCTGCCGATTATCGCCCAACTGAGCGTCGATGAAAGCGGCTACACCCGCGACGGCCAGCACATCCTGCCGGTGTTCAAACGGCTGCGAAAAAGGGGAGCACATGTTGTCGGAGTCAACTGTGCGCGTGGTCCGGCCGGCATTCTGCAGGCTCTGGAGCAGGTTCCTCTGGAGGACGGTCTGCTGCTGTCCGCCTTTCCCAATGCCGGTCTGCCGGCTTATATCGACGGCCGCTACCACTATCTCTCCACACCCGAATATTTTGCCGACAGCGCCCTGCGCCTGCGCGACCAGGGCGTGCGTCTGATCGGGGGGTGTTGTGGGACCACGCCCAAGCACATCCGCGCAATGGCCAACGCTCTCAAAGGCCTGAAGCCGGTGACGCAGAAACGCTCTGTCCGCAAAAGCGTGCTGGTCACCGAACGCATTCCTGCTGAGCCCAAAGCGCGGCCAAATCTGGTCTGGCTGGTCAAAGAGCGGCCGACGTTCATCGTCGAGCTCGATCCGCCGCGCGACCTGCAGCACGACCGGATTCTTCACGGAGCAGAGGCCCTGAAACGAGCCGGCGCCGACGCCATCACCATGGCCGACTCATCCCTGGGCGTCACGCGCATGAGTAACCTCGCACTTGGCCATTTAGTGCAGAAAAAAACCGGCGTGATGATGGTCACGCACATCTCCTGCCGGGACCGGAACCTGATCGGCACACAGGCCGAACTGATGGGCCTGCATGCGCTTGGCATCGATCACGTTCTGGCCATCACCGGAGACCCGGCCAAATTCGGCGACCAGCCCGGGGCGACCTCTGTGTATGACCTGAACAGCTTCAACCTGGTCCGGATGATCAAACAGATGAACAAAGGCGTGGCGTTTTCCGGCCGGGCCATGGGGCAGGCAACGGATTTTACCGTCGGCGTGGCCTTTAACCCCAACGTCGCGCGCATCCACACCCAGGTGCGGCGGCTGGAGAAAAAAGTCGCCAATGGCGCAGATTTCGTCATGACACAGCCGATCTATGACCCGAAACAGGTCAAAGAACTGGCGAACATCGCCCGCGATTTTGACCAGCCGTTTTTTATCGGCGTAATGCCGATCGTCAGCGCCCGCAATGCCGACTTCCTGCACCACGAGGTCCCCGGCATCCTGATCCCGGAGTGGATCCGCAAACGCATCGCGAACCTGGAAGGCGATGCTGCCCGTGCTGAAGGGGTAAAAATCGCTTTACAAATACAGGAAGAAATATTAGCATGGTTCAATGGTGTTTACCTGATAACCCCCTTCGTCCGCTATGAAATGACGGCACAACTGGTCGAGGCCGGTAAAGCCGTGCCGCAACCGGCCCCGGCATCTCCGGCCGCACAGTAGCCCGGGTCTCTGCAAGGCTTGCAGCCGGGCAACAGAAAGGAACCGCCCATGCGTTTTCGTTATTCAGAATGGCGTGACCAGCAGGATATCGCCAATCTGACCTTCGATGATCTGATGGATCTGTTCAGCCGGCTGCTCGTGCAGGCTGATGGTGACGTGACACAGGCCCTGTCCTGGCTGACCCAGCTCGACGAGCGCTATTCCATCTTCAAAGACAAACCCGGACAGGGGTTGGGAGATTTCATCGACTGGCTGAAAAAACAGGGGTACATCAAAGAGAACCAGCGTGGCAGTTTCGACCTGACATCAAAAGGCAACCGGCGCATTCGCCAGAGCAGCCTTGACCGTATCTTTTCCAACATGAAACGGGCGCCGGGTGGTGAGCACGGAACACGCCAGAGCGGCCTCGGCGTTGACCGGCTGAGCGAATCCCGCCCCTTCAAATTCGGAGACATACCCGCCAACATCGATTTTACAGCATCGATTTCCAACGCCATCCGGCGCGAGGGGCTCGATGATTTCCGCCTGAACGAGGACGACCTCGAAGTCCATGAAACCGAGCACCTGGCAACCTGCGCCACCGTCCTGGCCATCGATATCAGCCACAGCATGATCCTCTACGGCGAGGATCGTATCACACCGGCGAAAGACGTGGCCCTGGCCCTGTCCCAGCTCATCCTGACACGCTACCCGAAAGATAAAATCCACGTCATCGTTTTTGGCGATGACGCCCGTGAAGTCAGTGTCGAGGACATTACAAGTATCCGGGTCGGGCCTTTCCACACCAACACCAAAGCCGCGCTGGACCTGTCACGGCGGATTCTCAAAAAACACCGCTTTGCCAACAAGCAGATTTTTATGATCACCGACGGCAAGCCCTCGGCAATTTTCGAATATGGTCGCATCTATAAAAACCCCTATGGTCTCGACCGGAAAATTATCAACAAAACCCTCGACGAAGCCTCGCTCTGCCGCAGAGATAAAATCGAGATCACCACATTTATGATCGCCCGCGATCCCTGGCTGGTGGATTTCGTCGAGACATTGACAAAGGTTAACCGGGGGCGTGCGTATTTTTCTTCGCTGAATCGTCTTGGAGAATATATTTTTGTTGATTATATTCGCAATCGCAGGCGATTTGTACGCTGAAACAGCGCCGCGGGGTCACACGGGGCAAAGGGCTGAAGCCGATTTCCAGTAATACCGATACCTGATTTTCTCTCCGACACCACCTGTCTTCCCAAATTTGCAGGCCTGCAGAAACATTACCTCCGCGTCGCGATATCGATGTTACTGCTCGGGGCCGCCATGCTCGTATATCGTTTTATTCTATTTTTCCTTTTTTTCTGCAGCACGGTGCGCGCTGTCTCTCCGGCAGACACGCTGGTCTGGTCGCCTGCTGCGCTGCCCATACATTTTCCCGCCTCACAAATCAAACTGCTCAATAAAAATCTCGGCTATCTCGTTCTCAAGAACAAAGTCATCTACAAATATAAGAACGGAGAATGGAGCAAAATCCCATTCCCGGACGACAACACGATCGAAAACGTATTTTTTGTCGGAGAGGATGAAATCTGGGCTGTGGCGACCAGTCCACTGGCCTACAACCAGCACCTGATGCTGTACAAAAACGGGCGCTGGCGGCACGTGCCGACCTACAACGTTGATAATATTAAAACCGTCATCTCTGACAGCCCCGGGACAGCCTGGGCCGGATGCGACTGGGGTGAGCTTTTGCGTTATGAAAATGAACGCTGGCGCCACGTTTACAGTCCGAGCCGCTGTCATATCCTGCAGTTCTACCAGTTCGGCGGTGAGATATTTGCGACAACCGACTGCCAGACTTTCAGCCAGATTCTGCACTATCACGCAGATAAATGGCAGCCCATCCTCCAGGATGCTATTGCTGAAAAAGAACATCTCATCAGTGTACTACACTACCAGCCCGGCCCACCAGCCTTCCTCTGGGTTCGTGCCGGCCTACCAGGAGGCAGTGAAATCATCCGCTATACGCTGGAAGATGATCTGCCCCCTCAGCAGCAAACCACCTTCATCCCCGGCCTGGTTACCATTCAGACCTATCCGAATGGTGATGGCTATTTCCTCACCGATGGCGGGAATAAACTGTGGTACTTCACCGGAATGAACGTCGCGGAGGCAGAGCAGGTCGATCTTCCCGGGCTTAAAATGATCAGTCTCCTCGATCTTTCCCCGGATGGCGGCGGGTGGATGTATAACGCCGACAACAATATTCTCTGGACCCTGAGCGAGAAAAAAAACCAGTTGGCCAGCCTGCCCAAACGTGTCCGGTCTCAGCATGCGTTCGAAGTAGAAAAATTGATGGGGATTGGCTTTTACAAATCTGCCCGGAACGACGAGGACATGATCTATTTCGTCCGCCACACAGGCAAAAATATTCAGGTAAAACTCAAGGATAAACTGCTGCTCCAGCCTGTGCTGGAAGAAAAACAGAAGCTGGGGCCGGATAAAAGACACAATTACGACCTGGCGGTTTTATGTGCAGATTTCAACAACGACACTTTTGAGGATATCTTTCTGACCTCCCTGTACGGCCAGTGTTTTCTGTTTCTGCAGAGTCATACCGGGGAATTCGTCGAGGCATCGGAATGGGCTGGATTCCCATACACAGGAGAGCGTTACAACATCCCGGCGACAGCGGATATCGACAATGACGGCGACCTCGACCTGTACGTCACCAACGAATATGGGCCGAGCAGACTTTTTCTCAATAACGGCTTCGGCCGTTTTACCGAAGCAAAGCAACGGGGCGCTGTCGTTCCTTTGGGTGGCAAAGCCGCTGCATTTGCAGATTTTGACAACGACGGCTGGCCGGACTTGTGTGTCTCCACCTATGGCGAGGGGGTGTGGCTGTTCCGCAATGACGGCACGGGCCGCTTCATCGACCTGAGCGCGCAGCACCCCTGGCTTTTCCCCGAAAGCCCGGAAAAAGCTCAGGGCGTGACATTTGCCGACTACGACAACGACGGCGACTTTGATATATACATCAGTAAAATGCGCCACAGCAACGCCCTGCTGCAGAACGACGGCACAGGTCACTTCACGGATGTTACTGTCCAGGCCGGTCTGACCGATACCAGCATGACCCGCGGCAGCCTGTTTTTCGACAGCGATAATGACGGCGACCTCGACCTCTACCTGCTCAACACCGGGCATGACATCTTCTACGAAAATATCGCTGCCTCATATTTCCAGCGCTCACCATTCGGGCAAATTAACAGCCGGGTAGCACAAAACTGGAATTCATCTGAGGTCAATCTGCGCTTACGAGGTTCCTCCACAACCGGGGGAATCGTTTACGATGCACCCCCCGGGAACGGCACCCAGGATTTATTCATCGCCTCCTACGACCACCCTGTTCGTATCTTTTCCCTCCATGGTCATTTTTCTAATTTTCTGCAATTTGAGCTCTCCGGCTCCAAAGCCAACAGCAGTGCGGTCGGAGCGGTCGTTCGTTTGTGGCAGGAGACGGCTGACGGCACGAAAGGCCGGTTCTACGGCACACGCATGATCGAGAGCACCTCCGGATATGGCTCCCATTCACAAAAACTGATCCACTTCGGTGTCGATACCGCAGCAAGCTACAGAGCAGAGATCGCCTTCCCCGGTGGCAGGCGCCTCACACTGACCGGACTGCAGCCCGGGGAACGCTATTTTATATCAGAATACATCGGTGCCAGGCGCACGCTTACTAACATCTCCAAATATCTGCACGAGCAGTTTATGGGCTACAGGGCAGAGTACCGGGCTCTGCAGATTGTGCTGATTCTCTTGTTCCTCTGGTGGCTGGCGCAAAAACTCAAAACAAAACTGTGGTGGGAAGGCGCAGTGACCGGCGCTATTCTTTTCAGCATCTTCATTCTTTTTGGCACCCTGCACTATCTGGTCACCTTCCGCAGCGCTGTATTCTATGTGGCTGTTCCTGTGCTCTCCTCGATCGGGCTTGCCCTGCTGATCACGTTCGGCTGGCGCGAGTGGCGCATCCGCAACCTGCCCAACGCCGACAAAGAAGCCCTGATGAACAAACTCACCATTTTTGAGCACAGCCAGCACTATTCGCATGTTTTCGCCAATCTGCAATTCCACATGCGCAATCTGAAACCGGACAAAAAGATCGATACGACCATAGCGCTCAACGTGGCCCGAGACTGTGCGACCATACTGGAGAGCATCGATCAGGAAGTGCGTATGCTCATCGGGCTGATGCGTACGCTGAGGGTGCAAACAGAGGACGCGGTTGCACTTGGAAAAATCTGGCGAAGACTGATTAAAAATATAAAAAAACTCTCTTCGCTCCTGCACGAAAAGAGTGCGGCTCCCAATGCCAAACTCCTCACATCGACAAAGGAACTGCTTGAAGAAACACGCCAGCGCTTACGCATAATCAGAGAAACACTGATACAGAAAGAATCTTTTGACATCTGCTCACTGCTCAGACGCATCGTCCGGGAACATTCACAGGAAGACCTCAAAATTGTCGTACCAGATGCGCAAAAGGACTGTACGGTATTTTTCCCCGAACCCGACCTTAAAACCATCCTGGACGAACTGATCAGCAATGCCAAACGCGCCATGGAAGGCTGTGCAGACAAGGTTCTGCAGATATCCATCATACCGGAATTTGAAACCATCAAACTCTATATCAGAGATTCGGGCAAGGGCATCAGCCAGGAAGACCAGGCAAGGATTTTTGAACGCGGTTTTACGACAAAGACAGCAAAAGGAGGGTTTGGACTCTATTTTATCAAACAACTCCTTCAGAAATACGACGGCGATATTTCTCTGTATGAAACGTCGTCACGGGGAACCACTTTTGAATTGATTCTGCAAAGGACGAAACAGAGGCATGGAACGGACTCACCGGTTACTCACAGACCACGGGAAAAGAAACTATGAAACGATTGGTGCTGCTCATCGATGACAACGTAACGTTCATCGAAAACTTCCGGCTCTATACTGCAAACGACTACGAAGTTATCAGCGCAGCCACCGGCCAGGAAGGGCTCACGCTGATGCAGATGGAACGCCCGGACGTCGTCCTGCTGGATCTCAAGCTCGGCGATGGTGAAAACGGGCTCGATGTACTCAAAAAGCTCAAACAGATCGATACCACGCTTCCGGTCATCATCGTCACCGAATTCCCGGACCACGAGACGGCTGTCGAAGCCTTTCAGCTCGGTGCGGCGTATTATACCTCAAAAGCCCCCAACCTGGAAACCCTGCAGGCTGTCATCGACCAGCAGCTCAGAGCCCTGCCATGGCGCAAGCTGTACAGCGAACACGAAAAACAGCAATTCGGCACATTTATCGGCGAGAGTCCGGTGATAAAAGATATCCTCGAAAAAGTCGAACGTCTGGCTCAGACCGACTACCCGGTGCTCATACGCGGTGAAACCGGTACGGGCAAAGAAATCATCGCGCGCAGGATTCACAACCTGAGCAAACGCAACAACCTGCCGCTCCTGACTGTCAATTGCAGCGCCGTAGTCGGGACAATTTTCGAGAGTGAATTTTTCGGACACGTGAAAGGTTCATTCACCTCCGCGATTTCCAATCAGAAAGGGAAATTCGAACAAGCAGAACAAAGCACTCTCTTCCTCGATGAAATCGGTGAACTCCCGATCGAATCGCAACCCAAGCTTCTCGAAGCCATAGAATACAAGCGCTTCACCCCTGTCGGTGGCGAACAAGTCAAACACGCGGATGTACGGATCATCGCTGCTACCAACCGGGACCTGCAAAAGATGATCAAAGAAGGGACCTTCCGCGAAGACCTGTACTACCGCCTCAACGTTTTCGAGCTCTATATTCCCCCCCTGCATGAGCGTCCCGAGGATATTCCCCCTCTGGCGCGCTATCTGCTCACCGACATCTGCCAGGAGATGAACGTACCCATCCCCGAGATACACCCGAAAGTCATTGAATACTGGCAGGGATGCCAGTGGCGCGGGAATGTTCGCGGCCTGCATAACCATATCTCGAACATCATCGTCAACAACCCCGGCCTGAAGATGATCAAACGCGAACACGTTGAAGGCCTGGTGGCGCGCAAAAATGCTCGACCGATGTTCTATAGCGAGCTACTGGGAAAAAAGCCCTACCCAAAAGTCAAAAAGGAGCTCTTGGACTATTTTCAGTTCGATTATATCAGCAAATGGCTGGCAGAAAACGACTACAACATCAGCAAAACCGCCGATGAACTGGGCATACATCGCAGCACGGTACACCGTATTTATAAAAAACTGATGGAACGACGCCGGAACAACAACAACGGAAGCGAATAACCCCGCCCCTGTCTCATCGATACAACAGAAGGCCAACCAGATAAATCACAGATAGTTAACAATAATATATCCCCTTTTTTCGTCGCATGGATGCGACACCTACCTTTTTTATATGCTCCAAAGAATACCCTCCCTTCCCCACTATAGCCAGGAACATGCAAAAAAAGCAGGATTTTACCTTCTATGCATCTTGCCGGAACAATAGTTGCAAAATTGGAACATCAGCGGGGGCTATTACATTATTGAGGGGCGTAAAATAACAATAAGGGGCATTTTTTCACAGGGGTTCTTACCATGACCACACCCACCGAAGGATCACACGACTCCTTACTGAACTTTTTTGCCCGCAACCGGGAAGCCCACTATTTCCTGAATGCTGATAACCGCAACCCGAT
>DRLW01000207.1 GCA_011375275.1 Bacteroidota bacterium | reverse complement strand
TCCTCGAAATGATCGACGACACCGATGGGGCGTAACCAGCCGCCGAGGGTATCGCTCAGGGCTCCGCCGATCGCATCGATATAAACAAAGAAACCGCAGAACAGCGCACCAAGCACGAAGGCGATGGTGACATTCGCGGTCAACAGCGAAGCGAGCATGCCGACAGCGATCATGGCGCCACCGATGAGCCAGTAGCCGAGGTAATTGCCGAACATCAGGCCATAATCCGGGCTGCCGAGCACCATCAGCACGATGACGTGACTGAAGGACAGCACCAGGGAGGCTGTATAGATGCCAAAAGCGGCGATATATTTTCCGAGCACGATTTCAAAATCCGTTGCCGGCAGGGTGAGCAGCAGCTCGTCCGTGCCCTGTTTGTTTTCATTCGCCCAGACACCCATGGTCAGCGCCGGGATAAAGAACAGCAACAGATAAGGAAAGAAGATATTCAGTTGGTCAAGATTGGCGAGGTTATTGGCGAAAAAACGCTCCTGCCAGAATGCGGCAGTTGCGCTGAGAAAGATGAACAGCGTGATGAAGACATACCCCGTGGGATTGGTGAAGTACATCCCCAGATCACGCCGGACCAATGCTTTGATCAGTGTCCAGTTGACTTTCATGCTACCTGTTCCTCCGTAACTTCGGTTGGGGACGTTTTGCCGTAATCCGTAAGCCGGTAGAAAGGCTCTTCCAGCGAGCCGTTTTCTTTGAGCTCATCCGGTTTGCCGTCATAAACCAGCCGGCCGTTGTGGATGACGATGACGCGATCCGCGACCGCATCAACTTCCTGCAGGATATGCGTTGACAGCAGGATGGTTTTGGTCTTTCCGAGCTCTTTGATATTGGCGCGAAAATCGCGAATCTGATTGGGGTCAAGCCCGGCGGTGGGCTCATCCATGATCAGCACGTCCGGATCGTGCAGCAGCGCCTGCGCCAGCCCGACGCGCTGTTTATAACCGCGTGAGAGTTTGCCGATGGGACGCTCGAGCACCTGGTCGAGCGCACAGATTTTGTTGACTTCTGCTAAGCGGCCGTCGAATTCACTCTCGGGAATGCCTCTGGCCTCGGCAAAAAACTGCAACAGTTCGATGGGCGTCATTTCATAGTACAGCGGGCCATTTTCAGGAAGATAGCCGAAACGCTTCGCAGCCTCGAGACGCTGATCGCGTACATCCAGACCGGCGATGGCAGCATGGCCTTCGCTCGGGGCGAGATAACCGCTGAGTATTTTCATCGTCGTCGATTTGCCGGCGCCGTTCGGGCCCAGAAACGCAACGATCTGCCCCTGTGGAATCGAAAAAGTGACATCTTTGATAGCGATGAAGGTGCCATAATACTTGCACAGCCCTTTCGCTTCAATCATCATGGGAAGTGTTTGATCACTCATTTTGCCTTTCCTCTTTCCACAAAGATTTTTATGACAGAGCAGCCGGACATGCCGGCCATACGTTTTCACTCTCTCCGGAAAAACCGGAGCAGCGTGCTTATCCGAATAAAACCCCTGGCTGCGCGCGAGGGGAGTCCGGAAAATTGAAAATCCACAGCCCGCTTACCAGCGCCTCGGCGCTGAGATGGTCATGTGACAGCTCTATAGCTGTCCGGGCTGGAATTTATCTGATGATGTTCACGAAATGAAAACGTGCTGTGTCGCCGTTGGCCCGCGGCATGTTCTGGCACACAACACGAAAGGTCGGGAATATGAGGGCTCCCCCTTGTTCCTGCCCGCCCTGGAAACGGTCACACGCAACCGGCTGGCTGCGGGCGTACATAACCGTCTCTTATCCTGAATATTTTTCACCATTGGCAGCGTGGAATTTAACAAAAAGTTCAAGCGACATGCAAGGTTTTTCGGTGAAACGCTGGTGCGACGGGGTGGGTTCCGGAAAGAGTACAAGAAAAAAGGCTGAGTTTCTGACATGAAACTCAGCCCGTTTCTCTCATCACGTTCTCTCTCGTCACACCGCTCCAGCGGTGTGACGCCCCTGTTGCCCCGCTTCCGCGGGGCAGGGCACAAGCACAAGGAGATACCACCTCCCCCGAAAGCTCTTATTCAGCAAACTGGGCTAAGCTGAGATTCTGACATCTGTCATTCCGGCCAAGCGAAGCGCAGTGCCGGAATCTCATCTTTTCTGACACGTGCCTGAGTCTGGAAGATTCTTTCTCGTCACACCGCTCCAGCGGCAGGGCACAAGCGCGAGGAGATACCACCTCCCCCGGAAGCCCGCATCCGCACCGAAATCTTCCGCAAGAATCCGGTTCAATTATCAGTGGCAAGCTCACCGGCGAGATTCCAGCTCTGCGGCAAAGCGCAGGGCAACCCGGCTTCGGAGACACGGCAGCACTTGCGCAAAACCACAACGGTGATCAGACCGTCGGCAAAAGTCGTCATGCTGGAAAAACCACATTCGTGATATGGCCGGGTGCGCTTGTTGAGAAAATGCCAGTAGAATTTGCCGCGCAGGAACAGCTCCACAGTGCGCGCATATAAACGCTTCAACCCCTTTGGCAGGCTGGAGAAGATATAGATGACATAGCCGTCTTCCTTCACAACCCGCAGAAACTCACTCACCGCCTTGCGCGGGTCGGCACAGGTTTCGATCGCCCAACTGCTCATTACCACATCAAAACTGTTCTCTGCAAAAGGCAATGCCAGCATATCGCCCTGGCGGAATGTGACGTTTGGCTGCGGATTTTTTTGCCGTGCCTTTTCGAGCATTTTCGCGGAGAGATCGAGACCGGTTACCTGCAGGGGGTGGGTGGCTTTGAGCAGGAAGGAAATTTCCTCTCCTGTGCCGGTGCCGGCGTCCAGGACAGCAGCACCATCGTGGACGTGTTCGCGCAACAGGCTGTGGTAATAAGTGGTTCCCTCACGGGCCATGGTTTCCTGCCAGACAAAACGCAGAGCATCGTACTGATGAGCCAGCCGGTCATACGTCTGCGCACCGCGCGTATTTCCTGTTTTCAGCAACCGGAGAAAGCCGAACAGGCCGTACTGGCCAAACTCATTCAGCTTCTTCCAATACTCACGATAACTCAGCGAGCCCTGCAATATTTTGACGAAAGAACAGGCCATCTCCTGGTGGGCCATGAAAACAGCGTAGCTGAGGCGTGGGAACTGAAAAGCAAAGCGGGCGATGCGGGCTGCCGCTTCAAACTCGGGCCAGATTTCTTCTGCTATGCGCTGCCGGTAGGCATCGAGGTTTCGGGTGTGCTCGTGCAAAGCTTTGTGGATAGTTTCCGCGGCAATCTGGCCGCTGCGAATGGCGTAATAAATGCCTTCGCCGAGAAATGGGTCCACCAGCGCGGCAGCATCACCGACGAGCAGGGAGCCATCTCTGCTGATCTCTGCAGAACGGCCGCTGAATAGCGGAATGCGGTACCCCCGGCTGCGCTCATCAACGATATCCTGCTCGATATGCTGATTACTCAGCAGTGAAGCATAATACTTTCTCGGATGCAGATCAGGCTGCTGTACAGTTCCAACGCCGACAGACCAGTTCTTCTCCTTTGGAAACAGCCAGCCGTAGCCATAGGGGATATCGCCGATATCGAGGCGTACCGTGTGCTGCAACGTGCGGTGTGTCGCAGGGGTGAGGGCTATTTCGCCTTCGAGGGCAACAGCAATCTGCCGGTTAGGCGCATAGCCGAGAGAGCGGGAGGTCAGCCCGTTAACACCGTCAGCGCCGACCAGGAACTTGCTGAAGTACTCACCCTTTGAGGTCAGCACACGGAAGCCGAGCCCCGTACGTTCGATGGTCAGCACAGGCTCGCCATAGTGCACCTGCGCACCAGCTTGTCTGGCCTTTTCAGCGAGATGATAATCGAACTGCTCGCGCATG
>DRLW01000206.1 GCA_011375275.1 Bacteroidota bacterium | reverse complement strand
GTCTGCATCTCTGTCTCCACGGTAGTCCTTTATTTCATGAAAAAAGCGTTCGAGTTTTTCAGGGTCTTTTTCCCCCGGCGCGGCTTCCACCCCGCTGTTGACATCCACGGCCCAGGGCTTCACCTGCTCCACAGCATCGCGGATGTTATCGGGATTCAGGCCGCCGGCCAGGATGAGCGTGAGCCGTGCAGCCAGCTCGCGGGCAAGCTGCCAGTCTGAAAGCCGGCCGGTACCGCCGTATTGTCCCGGCGCATGGCTGTCGAAAACTATGGCCACGGCGCCGGCGGCCTGCATTTCGGCATCGCGAAGCTGCGAACCCGGGGGCAGATTGAGGGCGCAGATTGTCTGCACCGGCAGTGCGGAGTACAGTTCCGGCGAGTCAGAGCCGTGAATCTGCACCGCGTCGAGGCCGGCGGCCGAGATGGCTGCCTGCACTTCCACCGGCTCCGGAGAGACAAATACGCCGACACGAGCCACATGCTCCGGCAGGCCGGAGGCAATTTCTCCGGCTTTATCCGGGGTGATAAAACGCGGGCTTTTGGGATAAAAAATAAATCCGACAGCATCCGCTCCGAGCTCGCAGGCGAGCCGGGCATCCTGGCTGCGGGTCAGGCCGCATACTTTCACCCGCAGCATTGTTGAATCTCTTTGTGAAAACGCGCCAGCTCTTGGCCGGGCTGTTCCTGGCGCATGAAATGGCTGCCGACCAGCAATCCATCGACGTGTGCGGCATACATGCGGATGATGTCCTCGCGCGTGGCGATGCCGCTCTCGGCCACGACCACATAGCCCTCGCCGATGTGGCGCACCAGCTTTTCCGTCACCCGCAGGTCCACCTTGAAGGTCTGCAGATCGCGGTTGTTGATACCGATGATCTTCGCCCCCATGGCCATCGCGATATCGAGCTCGTTCTCATCGTGTACTTCCACCAGCGCTTCCATGCCATAGTCCGCGACGATCTGCAAAAAGCCCTTCAGCAGCGGCCGCCCGAGCATGGCGACGATGAGCAGCACGGCATCTGCGCCAAACGCCCGTGATTCGTGTATCTGATATTCATCGATGATGAAATCTTTGCGCAGCAGGGGCACATCCGCCACTGGCCGCACCTGGTTCAAATGGGCGATCGAACCCAGAAAATAGTCCTCATCGGTGAGCACGGAAATCGCCGCCGCGTGGTTGGTGACGTAATCGCGGGCGAGCTCCACAGGGTCAAAGTCTTCGCGGATCACCCCTTCCGATGGCGATGCCTTTTTGATTTCAGCGATGATGACCGGCTCGGGCCGGGCGGTCAGCGCAGCGCTCAGGGACAGGGGATCGTGCGCACCGCGGATCATGTTTTTCAAATCATCCACTGACAGGATGTTCTTTTTGGCCTCAACTTCTTCGTGTTTATGCAGAACGATTTCATTCAGAAAATTACGCGCCATGTTTTTTCCCGTCCTTCAGGTTTCCGGTTACATCGATCAGTTTCTGCAAACAGTCCTTTGCCTGCCCGGAGTCGATACTTTCGGCAGCAAGAGCGGCTGCCTCGCGCAGGTTCTGTGCCCGGCCGGCTACATACAGCCCGGCCGCAGCATTGGCGATAACGATGTCACGCTCCGGCCCGCTTTCGCCTGCGAGAACCGCACGCGCAATACCGGCGTTGGTCGCTGCATCGCCTCCGCCGATAGCCGCGTCGCTATTCTGCAATCCAAACTCTGCCGGACTCACTTCATATTCGGTTATCGAACCCTCTTTCAGCTCAGCGACATAGGTGATATCTGCGAGAGAAATTTCGTCCAGCCCGTCGGCGCTGTGCACGACCATGACGTGCCCGGAGCCGAGCTTCTGGAGCACCTCTGCCAACAGTCGCACCAGCCGCCGCTCGTACACACCGACGACCTGGCGCAGCACCCCGGCGGGATTGGTGATCGGGCCGAGAATGTTGAACACACTGCGGACGCCGATCTCGCGCCGCGGCCCGATGGCGTGCTTCATCGCCGGGTGCAACACCGGGGCAAATAAAAACGCCAGCCCGGCCTTGCGCAGGCAAATGGCCATTTCCGCCGCATCGAGATCCGTACGCACGCCGAGCGCTTCGAGCACATCCGCGCTGCCGCATTTGCTGGACACCAAACGGTTACCGTGTTTGGCCACCGGCACCCCGGCCCCGGCGATGACAAAAGCAGCGACTGTAGAAATATTAAACGTGTGCTTGCCGTCGCCCCCCGTGCCGACGATATCGATTGCCTGCACTCCCGGTGGCACGGCGACGGTGCGGGCATTCCGGCGCATGCTCGCCGCCAGTCCGGCAATCTCCCCGGCGGTTTCTCCCTTCATACGCAAAGCGATCAGAAAAGCCCCGATCTGAGCATCCGTCGCCTCACCGCGCATGATCATCTCCATGGTAGCAAACGCCTGATCATAATCCAACTCTTTGCCATCGAGGGCCAGCGCGATGGCTTGTTGTATCGCATTCATACGCTTTCCTTTTCCGAGATGCTCGTCGTGCAAATCTGCAAAAAATTCCCGAGCAGTGTTTTGCCGCAGTCCGTCAGCAGGGACTCCGGATGAAACTGTACGCCGAAAACCGTCAGTTCTCTATGCTGCAATCCCATGATCAGGCCGTCACCTGTCCGCGCCGTGATCTGCAGACAGTCGGGTACGCTGTGTTCGTCAACGATCAGCGAATGGTAGCGTGTGGCCCGGAACGGGCTTTCCAACCCGGCAAAAACGCCCTGCGAGGCGTGGAAAATCTCCGAGGTTTTGCCGTGCATCAGCTCCGGCGCCTGCACCACCTCCCCGCCGAACGCCTCGCCGATAGCCTGATGTCCCAGGCAGACGCCGAGGATCGGAATTTCGCCGGCCAGCTCGTGGATCACGCTCAGGGTGATGCCTGCCTGCTGCGGCCGCCCAGGCCCGGGGGAGATGAGAATCCCCTGCGGCGCCATCTCGCGCACGCGGGCAACGCTGATCGCGTCGTTGCGAAATACCTGCGGCTCAGCTTTCAGCTCGCCGAGATACTGCACCAGATTATAGGTAAAGCTGTCGTAATTGTCGATGACCAGTATGTTCATTTCTGCTTCTTTTTCCTAATCCGAGCGATTCGCCTTAAACAATATAACTTTTTTCTATGAATAGCGTCTGTGCATTTTTTTTGAACCGCCAAGACGCCAAGGGCGCAAAGGGAAAAACAAAAAAAGCTCTTCTTCGCGCTCTTCGCGCCTTCGCGGTGAAAACAAAAGACATCTGCCCTTCAGCCCAAAAGCTGAGAGAACGGGATTACAAGGTGCTTTTTTTTATTCTCATGCCAGAAACGCTGGAAACGTTC
>DRLW01000205.1 GCA_011375275.1 Bacteroidota bacterium | reverse complement strand
TTCTTCCTCTCCAGCGGACTGTTTCTCGGCTGGTCTCTGGGTGCGAATGATGCAGCCAATGTTTTCGGCACGGCTGTTGGCGCGCGCATGGTGCGGTTTCGTGTGGCTGCCTGGACATGCAGCATCTTCGTCATCATCGGTGCAGTCGCCGGCGGCGCTGGTGCGGCGCACACTCTCGGCAAACTCGGCTCGGTGACGGCGATCGCCGGTGCGTTTATGGTCGCCCTGGCAGCAGCGTTCACCGTCTTCTGGATGACCCGGCTGCGCATTCCCGTCTCCACCTCGCAGGCCATCGTTGGCGCCATCATCGGCTGGAATTTTTTCTCCGGCTCTCCGACAGATTATAGCTCGCTGCGCGACATTCTCGCCACGTGGGTGCTCTGCCCTGTGCTGGCTGCGATTTTTGCCGTGGTGCTGTACAAGGCGTTCAGCCTCGCCTTTTTGTCGATGAAGATTCATCTGCTCCGGCAGGACTATTACACGCGTATGGGCCTGCTGCTCGTTGGCGCCTTTGGCTCGTACAGTCTCGGGGCCAACAATATCGCCAATGTCATGGGGGTTTTTGTGCCGGTCGCACCCTTCGATGCGCTGCTCCTGCCGGGCGGGTTGCGCATTTCACCGGCGCAGCAGTTGTTTTTTCTCGGTGGGCTGGCTATCGCTGCCGGGGTCTTTACTTACTCGCGCAAGGTCATGGAAACCGTGGGAAACAGCCTGATGCGGCTTTCGCCGGAGGCTGCGCTGGTGGTCGTGCTGGCGCAGGCGCTGGTGTTGTTCATCTTTTCATCGCGGGAATTGCAGCAAGGGATGGTGTCGCTGGGGTTGCCGGCCATCCCTCTGGTGCCGGTATCCAGCTCGCAGGCGGTGGTCGGCGCCATCATCGGCATCGGGTTGCTCAAAGGCGTGCGCACGATCCGCTACAAGGTCCTCGCAGAAATCGCCGCCGGCTGGGTGATGACCCCGGTCATCGCCGGTGTGATCACCTTTATCGCGTTGTTTTTTATGCAGAATGTTTTCGGGCAGAAGGTGGTGGCGTTGGTGGGGTTGTGGTAGAGACGCACGATCGTGCGTCTCTACGGGCCATGCGTCTCTACAATATCAATAATCAATCCCTCACGCCGTGATGTCGAGGCGTTCGCCCAGGCCGTCCTGTTTTGGGCCTAATCCCTCTGCCTTGAGGGTATTGGTGGTATCGACGATTTTTTTGGTTTCATCGACCTGCTGCGTAGCGATTTGTTTCAGGGTATTATTCATCATCTGCACGGATTGGGCTGAGGTTGCTGCGTTTCCTGAAATCGTCATGTCCTTACTCCTTTTTTATGAACCGCCCTTTCCAGACAGGCATGTTCCGGTGATGAAATGCAGCGAATTTGATTAAACTATCGTCACGGCTCCGGGAACCTGAAGATCAATTTCCCGCGACCGTGGCAGCGATTTGGTCTCTGTTCACGGCTGTCGTCGTTGTTTCTGCTGCCACGATTTTTGGCTGCAGCCGTGTGCGGGCCGGAACCAGTGTACAGAACAGAATTTCCGCCGGGGCAAAGAGCCGGAACGGCACCCCGACACAGCCGATGCCCGTGCTGACGAACAGCGTGCTGCTGTGGCCATTCTCGCCGACCGTGTAAAATCCTCTGTTGTATTTTCGGCTCAGCGGGCCGGCTGGTACGATCAACGGCCAGCCACCGGGCAGGGCGATCTGCCCGCCGTGCACATGCCCGCACAGCGCCAGATCGAAACTGCGGCCGTGCAGATCGAGCAGATTTGACGGTTGGTGCATGAGCACGATATCCACATGCTCGCGCCCGTCAAAGGCGCGCTCTGCGTCCGGGGTGCCGGTGTACCAGTCGTCCAGCCCGCACAGGCTGACGCCTGCAAAGGGCGATGGCAACTGGCAGCCGGCATTGACCAGCATGCGGACTCCGGCCTTTGCCATCGCCTTTTCGATATGCCTGTCGTCGGCCCAGAGATCGTGATTGCCGGGCACGGCAAAGCTGCCCAGCCGCGGCCGGACCTCTGTGAGCGCTTCGGCGAAAAAATCGACATGCCGTGCTTCGAGAAAGACCAGGTCGCCGCCGATGAGCAGCAGGTCGGGCTGGAGCTTTTTCAGCATATCCACAACCTGCAGCAGCAGTTTCGGGCAGGTCGTCGGCCCGGCGTGCAGGTCGGAAATGAACGCCATGCGGATGCTGTCGCTGCCGGCCGGCAGGCCGCGGATCGGCGCGACATGCTCGCGTACGATCACCTCACGCTGAAAGCCGAGAGCCCGCGCTGCTTTTGCCGGCCAGCCCTCGCCATAGACGGTGATCATCGTATTTTCAACGAGTTCTTTCAGCCGCGAATAATTGCTGCCCCGTCCCTCAAGTCCCATCGCTGTATCCACCTGTTCCGGTTCTGATCGAAGAGAAAAACCCCGGCACTCGCCGTAACGAATTGCCGGGGCTTCCAAGGCACACTATTTTTTACATCGGCGCTTTTGCGCATTTTTTCAATCTATTCCCTTGTCTCTGCGGGAAATGTTGTTTCTTGAATAAAGTGGGATGGTGCGAAGTCGCCGGCGGATGGCGATAGGGCGTCCGGGCTGCGCGACACCGCAGAAGCGGTGCCACGAGGTAGAGATCAACATGCCTGCCCGGCGCGCATTTTCCCGGTCTATCGGAAAACTTCGATCTTTTCGATGATCACCGGTTTTGCCGGGCGGTCGCGCAGGCGCGGATCATTGGT
>DRLW01000204.1 GCA_011375275.1 Bacteroidota bacterium | reverse complement strand
TCAGGCTGACTGGCGGAAAAGAGACAGCCAGATTGAAGGCACGATAAATCGTGCACTACGAACGTTTTATTCTGTCAGGGAGATAATAACCTTCCCGTACCTGCCCCCACATAACTGCAGTTGCACATCCTTTTTTCTCTCGCAGAGTGCGCGGAGAACGCAGTGTTTTTCTGTTTTTGGCTTTGCTGACCTTACGTGAAGCGGGGGCTTCAGAACCTTGCGAAGGCTCGAAGCCTTCGCAAGGTTTTGGCTCAGGGAGATCATCACACCGTACCTGCATTCCCTATAACTCCCGCTGCAAATCCCCTTCTTTGCCGGCATGCCGTTAAAGCCTGCTTGACACCATACGAGATGAGGGAGAGCTTTTATTCATAACGCAGAGCTTCCACAGGGTCGAGCCGGGCTGCGCGTTGCGCAGGGAAAATTCCGAAAAACAAACCAACGCCGATGGAGACCAGCAGGGCAAACAGCACCCAGCCGATGGGCATGAGGAAAGCAAAATCCAGCAGGGAAGAAACGAGCAGCGCCACTGCCGTTCCGGCAACCAGCCCCAAAAGCCCACCGATCCCGGACAGAGTCGCGGCTTCGATGAGAAACTGCCAGGTAATCTGTGCCCGCGAAGCGCCGATCGCCTTGCGGATGCCGATTTCGTGCGTGCGCTCGGTCACCGAAACCAGCATGATCACCATCACGCCTATGCCGCCGACCATCAGCGCGATAGAAGCGAGAACGACCAGAACCAGGGCTATCTGGTCGGTGATGCTTTTGGTGAATTCCACCACCGCGTCGATGGGGATGATGGCGAAATCATCCTTTTCGCCGAGGGGCACCTTGCGGCGCATGCGCATCAGCGCGCGCAGGTCGTCTTCCACCTGCTGCATGTAGGCAAAATCCTCGACGATGACGTTGATCTCCGGCCCCTGGTTGCGGCGCATGAAGTCGCGCTCGAACGCGGTGTACGGGATCACCAGGAAATTTTCAGCAAAACCGCCGAAGATGGTTTTGCGGTTCTCGAACACGCCGATGACCCGGTACTCTTTGCCACTGATTCGGATCATCTTGCCGATCGGGTCTTCATCCGGGAAGAGGGATTTGCCCACCGAGTGCCCGAGCACCGCTACTTTGTGGCGCCTTTGCTGTTCATCCTCGGTAAAATAACGGCCTTCGCCCACAGACATGCTCTGCACATGCAGCAGGTTACGGTTGGAACCGATCACCGGGATGAACTGTGTTTTGCGGTCTTTGTATTTTATCAGCAGGTGATCGGTCAGCTCGACTTCCACGCCGCGCACATGCGGCAGCTTCTCGATGGCGCGCACATCATCCATGGTGAAGTTCTTGCGCTTTTTGAACTCATCGATGCCCTCGCCGCCGATAAAATCCGCCTTGGCCAGAGACAGAATCGGCGTATCGCCACCGCTGATGGTTTCCTCGATGTTCTTCTCCAGCCCGGCGACTGTCGCGACCATGCCCATCAGGCTGGCGATGCCGATCATCACCCCGAAAATGACCAGCCCGGAACGCATCTTGTTGCTGCGGATCGTGCTGAGCGCCTCGCCCATGGCCTCGCGAATCTGGCTGAGAAGAATATCGAATCGTTTCGTTTGCATGCTGCTCTTTTTCCCTCTAAAAAATTATATTGGAGAACCGCTGCCCAGCCGGCAACAAGCCTGGCCCTTTGCTACAACGAACGCAACGCCACAACCGGATCGAGACGCGATGCCTTCCACGCCGGGTACACGCCAAAGCCGACGCCGATCAAAAAGGTGAGCGTGAGCGCAACGACGACAGACCAGACAGCGACTTTGAACGGCAGCGGCGTCAGCAGGGCGACGATATTGGCCGCACCAAATCCGAGCAGAATACCGATGACCCCGCCAGCCATGGTCAGCAGCACAGCCTCGATGAGAAACTGCATGATGATATTGCTGCGTCGCGCGCCGATGGCCTTGCGAATGCCGATCTCGCGCGTGCGTTCGGTGACAGCCACCAGCATAACGTTCATGATGATGATGCCGCCGACCACCAGGGTGATGCTGACGACACCCACGAGCGTACCGAACAGTGCCGTGGCGATCCCCTGCCAGATCGACAGTAGCTGCTCCGATGTGTCGATGTGAAAATCATCCTTGTCGCCGGGCTTGAGCTTGTGCCGGATGCGCATCACTGTGCGCGCCTGCTCCTGGGCAGGTGCAAAAACAGCCATGTCTGTCGTCCGCACCATGATTTTCAGGCTTTGTCTGCGCGATCCGTACTGTTTGAGAAAGGTGGTCACCGGCATGAATGCGAAGAGATTCTGGTTGTTGCCGAGGATATTCGCCTTCTGCTCACACACACCGATGACGCGGAAATGTCTGCCGCCGAGTTTGACGGTTTTGTCGATCGGATCGGTATCCGGGAACAGGGCCCGGGCCACATCCCAGCCGAGCACGAGCACATTGCTGCGTTTCTGGATATCGATCGGACTGAGATGCCTGCCCAGGGCGATGGGAAACTCTCCTATCGCCGGATACTGTTCCGTCCTGCCCCGGATGGCGACATTTTCCACGGCTTTGCGGCCGGCGAACAAAGACCCGCTCGCTTCGATCTCGGCATCGAAATAATCCCCGAGCGTGACTTCGCGCTTGATGGCTTCAAAATCATCCAGGCCCAGGTAGGGATTTTTCAGCGACTCGAGAAACTTATCAAAATCCGTGAATACCTCGAAGAGATTGAACCGGTTGATGGTGAAGACGTTGCTGCCCTGGGAAGCGACTTTCGTCTTCACATAACTATCCATCCCGTCGAGAATCGAAACCACGGCGATGATCGACATGATCGAGATCAGGACGGACAGAATAGTCAGGGCGGAGCGCAGTTTGTTGGCCCACAGGGCCGTGAAAGCGATCACGATACTTTCGCGCAGAAATTGCATTTTCCGTTTTCTGTATTCTGAAATATTCGAAAGTTTGCCAAAAATCGGGCCCGGATTATGAACTCTTCTTCACCGGTGATTTCCTGATGCGTATGGCGTCACCGTTTTTCAGCTTGCGCAACGCGCTGAAAGGCCCGGTGATAACTTCTTCGCCTTCGGACAACCCGGATTTGACCTCGAAAAACCGGTCTCCGGCAATGCCGATCTCTACTTCGCGAAAATGCACGCTGCCGTCTTCCACCACGAAAACACCCTGCAGCTCCTTTTCTTTGCCCTCTTCAGGCTGCTCCGCCTGCCTGTCTGCTGCCGCCCGGTTGCCGAACGGCTTCGGTTCCAGGCTGGATGCCTTGCGCAGGGTCAGCGCCTGAATCGGTACGGCGACAGCCTTTTCGCGATAGCCTGTGGTGATATCCGCTTTGCAGCTCAGGCCGGGGCGCACATCAGGCACTGTGCCGAGCAACTGAATGATGACTTCGAAGCTGGTCGCCTGCTGCTGTCCGGCAGCGGTAACGATCGGACTGTGCCCGACACGGGTTACCTCGCCGCGGAACGTACTGTCCGGCCAGGCATCGATCTTGATCTCCGCCTGCTGGCCGACTTTCACCGCAACGATATCGGTCTCGTCAACTTCCACCTCAGCTTCGATGACCGAAAGATCCGCAATCGTCAGCAGCACGGTGGCGGCGTTGTTAAAAGCCCCGACGAAAACATTCTCGCCCACCTCGATATTGCGCCGCGTCACGATGCCATCGATATCCGAGTGCACATTGACTTTGCTGAGCTCATGCTCGGCACTCTCGAGCATGGCCTGTATCCGCTTGACCTCTTGCGCAGCAGCCCGTGTCTGCAATTGCTGTACCTCGAACGTCGTTTTCGCCTGCTGCAGCAGCTCCTCGGAAGTGAGGTTTTCGGCAAATAGCTGTTTCTGGCGCTCATAGGCTTTGCGGGCATTATCGAAATTGGCCTGTGCCAGAGCCAGATTGGCTTTTGCGGCCTGCAGGCTGGCCTGAATTTGCCGCACTGTGGTCTCCGCCGGGGTCGGGTCGATCTGCAGCAGGAACTGCCCCTTGCGCACCCGATCCCCTTCGTCAACCGCCAGCTTGACGACCTTGCCTGTGGTGCCTGCGCTGATATCCACGGAAATCTTGGGCCGGATTTTACCGGATGCACTCACAACAGCACGAATTTCCCGGCTTTCTATTTTCTGCGTTTCAACTTCCAATTTGGCCTTCTGGCTGCGCATCACGTTCAGTGTGATCACGCCCCCGACCAGCAGAATGCCACCTGCGATCAGTATGATTTTGGTACGCTTGTTCATAAGGTCAATTCTCCCTCAGAGAAAAACTGAAAAGCCGACTGGCCGGTGCCGCCGATTCTGAATGAGGCAGCACCCCGTGAAAACATTTTTTCCACCAACCCCTGCCGATACGGCACCTTGCGGGAAAGGTTCTGCTTTTCTATCCGGATGTCGTGACGATCTGCAAAATCAGCCGGGGATGCAACTTGTCGAACCAGGACTCCGGGTATCCAGTTAACTCAGCAAACCGGGCCCGGCTCAGATACCGGCATGTGTCATTCCGGCCAGGCGAAGCGCAGTGCCGGAATCTCATCTTTTCTGGCACGTGCCTGAGTCCGGGAGATTCCGGTCTTCCCCTGCGGGGAAACCGGAATGACAGTTCTGGGGTAGGCACGTGCTGTTGTCAGACGGTCTTGGTGAAAAGATGCAACCATGCTGAGTTAAATGGATAGCCAGAAACCAGGACTGTACGAGCACAGAGACGGTGCCGGGCCTGCTGCACAACACCCGCGGCCGGCCAACCTTTTGCCTGTCAGACACCAAACTGTCTGTGCTGGTGACATTCGGTTTGCACAGCGTTGGCTGAATTTTTATTTTAACCTGAGAAAACAGTCGTTGTCTCTCATCTACTGCCTGTGCACACCTGACAAATCATCATCTGAGAAAATGGTCTGCGACAGTCCCGGCCTGCTTGCGGAGTGCATACCCTCGTGTCATGCCGGCCGCAGAGAAATGCAGTGCCGGGATCTCCCCGGAATGGTCCCGGCTGAAGGTGGAAGCGGTGTCACGCCTTTTTCATCCTGCGATGCCCGGCGAGACTGACTGAACAGGAACAAACACTTCGCCGCACACAATCTTCCGCACATCACAGCTCTCCCTGCGCGTAGTGATGCTCTGTGAATAAATCAGGTTAACCCAGGAGGCCCAACATGCTCAAAAAACTGCCCTTTTTCACACTGCTGTTTTTCGCTGCCTGCGCCGGCAGCGACACCGGCGGCAAAAAACAGGTCCGCGGTACGGCTAATGTGATCACTGCCGAGGAGATCTCAACCTCCACGGTGATCACGCCCAGCATGACGGTGTACAACGCTATCGAGTATCTGCGGCCGCTTTTTCTGCGCCCGAGGTCCGTAGCCGGGCTCAGCAACGACCAGTCCGAACCGGTCGTGTACATCGATCGCATCAAACGCGGCGGGCTGGAGGTTCTGCAAAATCTGTACATCACTGATGTCGAAGAAATCCGTTATCTCAGCCCCAGCGAAGCAACGTTTCAGTTCGGAACCAACCACGCAACCGGCGCCATCCTGATCAAATCGCGCACGCGCTGATTTCGCCACAGGCCTCACCCGGCAGCGCTGGAGCCACGGTTACAGCACCTGAAAGCCGCGGGCAAAAGGTTCATCCTCATCGATAAACAATGTGTTGAATCCTGTTACCCAGGCACGCCCGGCAACTGAAGGTATGATCGCCGGCATACCTGCAACCTCGCTCTCCGCCTCGATCCGCCCAAAGAACAAACTACCGATGATGCTCTCATGCACGAAATCCTGTCCCGGACGCAATCGCCCCTGAGCTGCCCACTGGGCCATGCGAGCTGAAGTCCCTGTTCCGCACGGCGAGCGATCGATGGCTTTTTCGCCGTAAAACACAGCATTGCGAGCTGTCGCCTGTGTGTCGCGCGGCGCACCAGTCCACAGGATATGGCTGAGCCCGCGGATCGCGCTGTTCTCCGGGTGCACAAAACTGTACGCTTCGTTGAGCAGCGAACGGAGTACAGGACTGAAACGCACCAACTCCGCGGCTGAGAAATCAGCCATATCGCGGAAATTCTCCTGCGCATCGACGATCGCGTAAAAATTGCCGCCATAAGCGACATCAACGTGCAACTCACCCAACTCCGGATGGCGTACAGACAATTTTTCCGCAAATAAAAATGACGGCACGTTGACGAAACGCACCGAAGTCACCCGTCCCCTTTCCAGCCGGTAATGGGCTTCCACCAGCCCCGCCGGCACCTCCAGACGCAGCACGCCCGCCTGTTTCGGCTGCACCAGACCGTGCTCGATCAGCACTGTCACCGTACCGATCGTGCCGTGGCCGCACATGGGCAGGCAGCCGCTGGTTTCGATGAACAGAATCGCGGCGTCGTTGCGAGCGTCGATGGGAGGATAGATGATCGTACCGGACATCATGTCATGGCCGCGCGGTTCGAACATCAGCCCGGTGCGGATCCAGTCGTACTCAGCGAGGAAATGCTGCCTGCGTTCGCTCATATCCGCGCCTTCGAGTGGTGGCGCGCCGGAGGTGACGACCCGCACGGGATTGCCGGCGGTGTGTGCATCGATACAGAAAAAAGTATGTCGTGTCATGGATGATCCTGTTGTTTTCGTCTGAAAAAAATCCGGCATGCACGTGCCAGGCCTCGGTGCAAAGGTGAATAAATCGGGGGTGAGCCTGCGCGGAGAGACCGGGGTGTCTCACCGTAAATCCAGCGCTTCGCGGGCAAAATGCTCCAGGTGGTCGATCAGCTTATCCGAATGCACAGCCGCGGCAGTTTGATTGCCCTCGGCCAC
>DRLW01000203.1 GCA_011375275.1 Bacteroidota bacterium | reverse complement strand
AGTTGCAGTACCTGCCACTCCACCAAGCGGATCATCGGTACCTTCGGCAACGGCGGCTATGTCGTCATGCGGCCGGATTTTTACGGCCTGGCTTCCAGCAATAAAGACAGGGGCCGTGCCCTGTATGCTGCCATGCTCCATCTCGAACCGCAGCCCCATAAGGAGTTTTTTCTCAAACCTTTCATGCGCGATCAGACCGGTGCGTTCTGTTCCCCCTGCCACAAGCTCAATCCCGGCATGACCCGCGAAGGTGTCGCCATCGACATGATGAATCTGTACGATAGCTGGCAGCAGGGGCCGTATGCCGGAGAGCGTGTTGCAGCCTTTAAGCGTATCAATGAAAAAAAAGATTGCGCCTCCTGCCACATGCCGCTGATCCCCTCGGATGATCCGGCAGCTATCGATGGCAAAGTGCATGATCACACGTTTCGCAAAATGATTTCCGAATCGCACACCGGCGAGGAGGAAAACTATCTCATCCCGGTGACCGTGCAGGTTATGGCTTATGCACCGTATTCCGGGCGTGTGCCGGTATCGCTGCACGATATCAACCCGGATTTTATTCCTGTGGATGAGTTTGACACAACCGTGCGGGATACCACATGGCAGGTGCCGGAAATTGTGCCGCAGAGTGTTCGTATCCCCTCGCGTATGCGTGCAGCCACAATCGCGCGCGGGCAGGACGTGCGTCTGGATGTGCTCGTGAGCACGGATGAAATCGGCCACTGGTTCCCCGGTGATATTTCTCCGCGCACAAAAACCTGGCTCGAGCTGAAGATCGAAGATGAGCAGGGCCGTACCGTGTACCATTCCGGGGAGTTGGATGATTTTGGCCGTGTCGATGCCGGTGCCTGGTTCTGGGGTTCGGAGATCATCGATGAACGCGGCAAAATTCTCAGGCGCGCGCATGGCCTCGGCGGCAGCGAGGTCGCGTATCGCCACAAAATTCCGCCCGGTTCCGCAGATGTGATCACGCATGTCTTTTCCGTCCCTGAAAACAGCGGCGACAGCCTGCGCATTACCGCGACGATTTTTCGCTGTGATCTGTTGACCAGTAAAGCAGACCCGGAGAGTACGAATGGCAAAAGAGAGCACACAGAAAAGAAGAAAATCATCGTTGCGCGCAATGAACTGAACCTGAAGGTTGTCGATAGCACGGCTTCTGATGTGCTGGAAGAAGTGCGCAAGCCGGGCGCGGAAAAGGATTTGCGTATGTATGGTGTCGGGCTGTTTCGCAGGGGAGAGTACAGGCTGGCGCTGCATGTTTACCAGCTCCTGGCAGAAAAATCACCGGAAGATGTACGCCATTGGCTCGGGTTACTCCGCATCAATCTCGCGCTTGGGGATGTGCCCGCTGCCGAACGGGCGTTGCAGCGCGCCCGCACACTGCAACCGGAAAACGTGCTCATCGATTTCTGGCACGCTATGCTTTTGAAGAAACAGGGCAAGCTCGAAGCTGCTGTCGAGATTTTCGATGACATCGAAGAGCACTTCAGCGATGACCGCATTTTCCTGCGGCAATATGCCCTGACGCTGTTCGATATGGGCCGGATCAAAAAAGCTGTAGAGCAGTTTCGCAAGGTCATCGCTGTGGCGCCGGATGATGTGCAGACGCATTACAATCTGCGCGAGTGCTATAAAATACTGGGGAAAGATGAGTTGCTCAAGGAAGAAGAAAACATCTATAACCGCCTGCAGGATAGAATACCTCCCAAAAGTGCATATTGACCGGATCGGTTCTGCGCCGCCCTGAGTCTGAAGCAGAGCCGCCGGTCTGTTTGGCCTTTCCCGCCGCTGTGCGGCAGAAATGGCAAAACAGCCCTTCACTCCCTGATACATACAGAATTGCCATGAAATTTCACCGGCTGCGTTCTTTACTCTTACGTGGTACAGCAGAAAACCGCTCCGGAGCAGCGCTGCACAGCCGGTGCGTTGGGCTACTCAGGGAATGAATCGGGAGTACTCGCGTTTGCGCGTCATGCGGTTGCATCGGAAACTCTCCGGGTTTCTGAAATTTTCAGGTTAAAAGGTTGACTTTCATGTAAATTGCCTTTATACTTCTGGACTTTATGCCGTTCTCAAAAAACAATCCGGATACCAGCCTTTCGGCACAGGTTTGCCCGCCTGTTTGCAGCCTTTTCCCGAAATACCTGCACGAAGTACTCGCGTACGGATAAAGCCAATGAATCGGGTTTATTCACGCATGCACATCACGCGCAGGTAGGGCCTCTGGTTATCCATTTAACTCAGCATGGTTGCATTTTTTCAGCCAGTCCACCAGAGCTCAGCATGTGCCGACACCAGAGCGGTCATTCCGGTTTCCCCGCATGGGAAGACCGGAATCTCCCAGACTCAGGCACGTGCCCAAAAAGATGAGATTCCGGCACTGCGCTTCGCTTGGCCGGAATGACAGATGACGATTTCTGAGCCAGGCCCCGAAAGCTGAGTTAACTGGATACCCTGAGGAAGGGCCGGATAAGTGAACGATTGTGCACACTGCTGTGCAGCAAGCCCCGGGCGATGCGCTTGCTGCAGTTCGGCGGCAGAGAATGGTGCATCTCCTTTGCT
>DRLW01000202.1 GCA_011375275.1 Bacteroidota bacterium | reverse complement strand
GCTGAGTTAAGTGGATAACCTGGTTCCCGGCCGGGATAAAGCATTGATGCTCAAAGACGATACATATCAAAAACTATCCCGGTTTGTTTCCGGGAAACTGCCTCATGTATGCAGACCGCCAAAACTGAAAGCCCCGTATAGTGCGTTTCACTCCATTGGGAACCAAAGGGTTGTGATTGAAAAACTCCTGACGGGGCACTTTGCAGGCTGACGTTTTTCAGATATGGGCTCACAATCGTCATGGATGACAAACGAGCATGGTACAGGGAAAAAAAGAGATTATCGAAAAATTAGTTGTCGAGGAAGGCATTGAGACCGTTGATCTCGGGAAAATCGGTTATATCGAGCCTGAAATCATCAGTCTGATACCGGATGAAATCGCGCTGCGCTACAAGCTGATTCCCTTTGGCAACGAGAATGGCCGGCTCACGATCGCTACAGCCAACCCGTTTGACCTCGATGTCATCGATACTGTACAGAGCCTGTCCCATGATCCGCCACAGCTCTATTTTTCTCCTGAGGAAGAGATCGAAAAGTTTCTCAGTAAGCTGTACATGAAGCACGAAGTTTTAAGCGATCCGGGTGATGAGCTTTCTGAAGCAGGTGAGGAAGATGACCCCTACAGCGTTTCCGCTCTGGAGGACAGCGAAGATGAGGCCCCGGCCATCCGTATAGTGGACAGCATCCTGCTCAACGCAATTCAGGAAAGAGCCAGCGATATCCATATCGAACCGCAGGAAGAGCAGTTGTTCATCTTTTTTCGCATCGACGGCGTGCTGCGCGAAGCCGGGGCTTATCCGCGGAAATACTTCAATGGTGTGGTGTCACGCATCAAAATTCTCAGTTCTCTCGATATTGCCGAACGCCGCCTGCCGCAGGATGGCCGCAGCAAGATCAAGATTTTCGGCCGCGATATCGATATCCGCGTCTCTACGTTGCCGACGATCACCGGCGAGAAAGTCGTTTTGCGCATCCTCGATCGCGACCTGCACTCCCTGAATATTGCAGACCTCGGACTTGAGCCCGAACTGCAGGAGCTGTTCAAAAAAAGCCTGCAGGCCCCTCATGGTATGATCCTCGTCACAGGCCCGACCGGCAGCGGAAAGACGACGACGCTGTATTCAGCGCTCAATTTCGTCAATGCCAAGGAAAAGAATATCATTACTGTGGAAGACCCGGTGGAGTATCGTCTGAAAGGGATCAATCAGGTGCAGGCGCACGCTGAAATCGGCCTGACATTTTCGGCCGGGCTGCGCTCTATCCTGCGCCAGGACCCGGATATTATCATGGTCGGAGAGATTCGCGATCAGGAGACGGCGGAAATTGCGCTGCGGGCTTCCCTGACCGGGCACCTCGTCTTCAGCACCCTGCACACCAACAGCAGCATCGATACCATCATGCGTTTGATCGATATGGGCATCGATGCCTTTTTGATCTGTTCCTCGGTGCATCTTATCGTCGCCCAGCGGCTGGTGCGCCGCATCTGTCTGCACTGCAGCGAGGAATATCAGCCGGACGATGCTTTGCTGGCAAAATTTCACCATGACAGGGATTTACTCGGTAAGGCGCGTTTTCAGCACGGCCGTGGCTGCCCGAACTGCAGCGGTACCGGCTATTGGGGCCGTGTGGCCGTGTTCGAGCTGCTGCCCCTGACGGCGCGCTTGCGCACGTTGATCATGGATAATGCCAACATGGAGGAGGTGCGCGCCCAGGCACTGGCTGATGGCATGGAAACATTACAACGCAATGGTCTGAAAAAAGCGATCATGGGCATGACGACTCTGGAAGAAATCATGCGTATCAGTGCGGAGTCTTTTTAATCTGCAAGCGCTCATGAATCGCGGACAGGCAGGAGAAGTGTACGGATGGCGAACGGAACGATCACATTTTTAGGCTCAAGCGAGCTCGGGCAGAAGAAAAAACGTCATCCCCGCAGGAAAAAGCCGCGCATGCCGGGTATCAAAAAAGCGCTTTTTCTGAAGGACAGCAGCGAGCAGAATACCAGGCGAAAAGGTCAAAAACTGAAACTCGAAGAGCTGGCAATCTTCGTCAATCAGTTTGCTGTGTTGTTGCGCTCGGGTGTGCCGCTGGTCGCCGTGCTGAACATGCTTGTCGAGCAGACTGAGAACAAGATGTTTCATGATATACTGGTTGAAATCAGAGAGCTTGTGAGTGAGGGGATGACATTGTCGCAGGCATTTGCGCGCTACCCGGATGTGTTTCCGCAAATACTCATCTCTCTGGTCAAAGCCGGTGAAATGGGTGGCGATATGGCCGGCATCATGCTGCAGGCCGGTTTGTATCTGAAAAAACAGGACGAAATCGAGAAAAAAATCCGTTCAGCGCTGGTGTATCCGCGCTTTGTGTTCATCTTTTTTCTTTTCATCCTCGCAGCGGTCATCTATGGCCTGGTGCCGAAATTCAAAGACACGTTTTCCTCCATGGGGGCTGAGTTGCCGCGTATAACCGAGCTGCTGCTCAGCACCAGCGATCTTGCCACACGGTATTTTTACGTCGAGGCTGGGTTGGTCGTCCTGCTCGTTTTGGCTTACAAGCAGATGAAAAAAAATCCCCATGGCCGCCGTGTTTTTGATGCCCTGTTGTTTCGTATCCCGGTTTTTGGCGCTTTGTTGCTGAAAGGGACAGTCTCGCGCTTCTGCAATACCCTGCGTGTGCTCATGGACAACGGCATCACCTTTGTGGATGCCATCGAACTGGCAGGTGAGACCTCGGGAAACGTCGTCTTCCGCCAGGTGCTGCGCCAGCTCCGCGATGACGTTATCGAAGGTTCGACCATGGCAGCGGCCCTCGCCCGGCAGCAGCTCATACCGGCTGCCGCCGTACGCATGATTTCCACGGGCGAGCAGGCAGGGTCGATCGTACCGATGCTGCAGAACGTGGTCGAACTCTATGATAATGAGATAGAAACACGCATCAACAGCATTTCCACGGTTATCGAGCCGGTGATGATGATCGGACTCGGTATCATCGCTCTCATCGTCATTCTCGCCTTGTATTTACCGATATTTAATTTGGGCAATTTGAGTTATTAATTTTTAGAAAGTGACGATGGTAACAGTGAGTTATAGAATAGTGAACGAAACAGGCTATTCTGGTTTAAAAAACCTGTAGTCATTGCAGCGGGGCAGCAGCCGTGCCTTTGCGGTCGTCATCCCGGGCTTGCGGCTCGTTCGCGTCATTTTCGATGCGGAGCGCAACGCCGGAATCACCCCGGATCGGTGCAGGCTTATGTATCCCGCCATCCTCCGGAATGTGAGGCATTTCGAGAGACTGATCTGGAAAAAACGTACGCAACAACCACAATCAACACTTTATCTCAGGAGTCCGAAAATGAAGAAGCTGGTCGCAGATCACAAAGGGTTTACACTGG
>DRLW01000201.1 GCA_011375275.1 Bacteroidota bacterium | reverse complement strand
GTTGTCCGGATGCGACCCGTTTGCCGCGCGATCGCTGCTGCAGAAGCGCGAATCAGCACCGTGCTCCGGGTATCCAGTCAACTCAGCAAACCTGGCCTGGCCCGGAAAGCGACATCTGTCTTTCCGGCAGGCGAAGCGCAGTGCCGGAATCTCATCTTTTCGGGCAGGTGCCAGAGTCAGGGAGATTCCGGTCTTCCCTTGTGGGGAAACCGGAATACAGTTCAGGTGCAGGCACGTGCTGTGCTCTGGCGGTCTGGCTGAAAAATGCAACAGTGCTGAGTTAAATGGAAAGCCAGAGCACCGTGCCCATATCCCCGCGCTACGGCGAGGCTGGTAAAGTCTGCCTTGCTTCCAGAGAAAATTACCAGTACATTTGCCGATCAGCGCCTGGTGCAAAGAAAAACGGGCCAGGTAAAAGCTGTTTCTCTCAGCAAAAAAGGAGCTGGTTATGGCGGGTTTTTTTGATTGGTTGAGTTCGCTCTGGGGGGGCGGAGGTTCGTCAGCAGTAAAGAGTAAGCTGGTCGTGATCGATCCCGGTCATGGAGGCCGGTTCAGCGGGGCCGTTGTGAATGAGCCCGGCTCAGGGACCCAGATTACGGAAAAATCGATCACCCTTGATATCGCCAGGCAGTTGCGTGCTGAGCTTGAATGGCGTGGCTGGCGCGTGCAGATGACCCGTGATGATGACATCGCTCTGGCCGAGGAAATCAATGCAGACCTGCAGGCGCGGACAGCTCTGGCGAATGAGGCAGGCGCGGATGTATTCGTGAGTATTCATTGCAATTCCTCTGATAATCCGGAATCAGAGGGCATCGAAACCTATCACGCGCCGCAAAGCGAGGCGGGCGGCAGGCTGGCGCAATCCATCCAGCAGGCGCTGATACAGGCGTTGCCGGGTCATCACGACCGTGGTGTCAAGGCCAAAGATTTTGTCGTCCTGAAGCTGACCGCCATGCCGGCAGTGCTGATCGAGACGGAATTTATGTCCAACCCCCGGCAGTTGAGCTTTCTGCTCGACCCGGCGGAGCAGGGCCGGCTCGCACGTGCTGTTGCTCAGGGTATCGTTTCGTTTTACGGCCAGGCAACACCCGTCTGACCACTATCTCACATCTGTTCTCTGCAAAAACGGCATCTGGTGGTACTAATAGAGAAACATAATCCGGAAATTCAGACATCTTGAAAAGAGTTTTTCAAACCCGATTTATTCAAAAGCACTAAAAGTACGGCATACACGGATAGTCGGGGAAATCACCATTCGGCACGAGAACAGAACCAAGGAGCAGGGAAAGCAGAATGAACAGTTTATTCATCAGGGTAGATGATAAACAGTATGGCCCCTTTTCACATCACGAATTACGCGGTCTGGCTAAAAAAGGCAAATTTAACTCTGCGGACCTCGTCTGGCATGAAGAAAACGGCGAGTGGGTTCACGCGGAAGAAATGAATGAACTCAGAACGATTTTTACCGACGATGCTGCATTTGAAGCATCGGAGAGTAAAATCATCGCTGTTGGTGGTGGCAAGGGCGGTGTGGGAAAAACCGTACTGACCGCTTCCCTCGGTGTCGCTTTTGCCAGCATGGGCAGAGAAACCGTACTGGTCGATGCCGATTTCGGCGGTGCCAACCTGCACACCGTAATGGGTATTCTCGAGCCTGAATATACGTTTTTTGATTTCTATACCCTGCACCGCGAAACGCTGAACGATATCGTCCTGCCGACGCCGGTGGAACAACTGAAGCTGATCAGCGGCGCCTGCGGCACCCTCGGCCTTGCCAATCCGAAATACAGCCAGAAACTGCGCTTTATCAAGCAGTTGCGCAACATCGATGCAGACTATGTTCTGCTCGATCTCGGCGCAGGTTCGTCCTACAACGTCATCGATTTCTTTCTGGCTGCGGATGAGGGCATTGTTGTGACCAATCCGGACCCGATGGCGATACAGGAAGCGTTCAGCTTTATCAAAATCTGCCTGATGCGCAAGCTCAAGCGCGCCTTTCACGGCAATCGCCAGGTATTGCAGCTCCTCGAGCAGGACGAGGTATCGCGTCCCGGGCGCATGCTGATGTCCATGTCGGAAATCGTGGCGAAAATCCGCGAGAACGACGAGCGCGCTGCCGACTTTTTCGAGCAAGTGCTGGAATCGCACAAGCCCAAGCTCATTTTGAACATGGTGATGAAGCCTGATGATGTCAAAGAAGGCATCGCTATTCAGGCTGCCGCAGCCGAACTGCTGTCGATCGATGTGCAGTACCTCGGCTTTATCAGTTATGACAACAGCGTTCGCGATGCTGTCCGCGAACTCAAGCCTTTCCTGTTGCGCGATCCCCGCTCAAAAGCTGCCCAGGATTTGGCCAAGCTGGTCAATATCAAGCTTCTCGGGAAATCCATGTTCAAGAGTTTGTGGGAAAAGCGCAAACTGAAAAAAGTGCTGCTCGATGAACAACAGCACTATCCTGATATGGATTTGGCAGCTAAAGCACCGATCTGTTCGGTGAAATGTTTTTACTGGGATGACTGCGAATATCAGAACGGCGGCCATCCCTGCAGCGTGCGACACCTCGATCCGATTTTCCGGGGCTGAGCCGGAGCACAGCGAACAGCACAGAAGTATTGATTTCCCCTTTGGTCGCCAGGCGGCAAAGGGGATTTTTTTTGCAGTTGTTACAAAATTTTTAATGTATGGTAAAAAAATAGTTGCTTTCTCATGCCTCCGCCTATATATTGAATTCACCTGATCTTCAGCGCATCCTACCTTTCAGTTCGGCACCACGAATTTCAGCAAAGAAAATTTCAGGCTACAATTCCGCCTGCCTGGAGTGGCAGGGAACTCTGGAATGGATTCTCCTCTCTGATACTGGCTCGGAAAAAGGTGAAGGAGTAGCTTATGTTCTGCACACGTTCCTGGAAATGGGTTGGGGGAATGTTGGTTGCAGCTTTGCTGATGACTGCTTGCGGTCCATCCTATGAGCACCAGCTCACGCAGGCACGGATTCATCTCACCGCTCTCGAACAGTCTGACGCTGTTCGTTATCTCCCGAAAACGATCGCACAACTGCGGCAGTTTTATGATCAAAGTGAGCGTCTGCTCAACGCGGGTGAAGTTACCGGTTTTGATGAGCGCATCGCTCAGCTCACTATCCGTCTCGATAAGGCATTTGCGGACTACGAAAAATCACGGCTCAGCGCGCAAAAAAAGGCCCGCAGCCTGTTGCGCAGCATCGTTTCCGAGGTCGATGAATTGACCCTGAATGCCAAAAGCCTGCCGCGCCTGACCTACATCGATCAAAACCGATATGACCGCGTTCGCTACCGCATCAAGCGCATCCACGATGAGATTCACGAACTGAATACAGCATTGAAAGCGCAGGATTATTTGCTCATCGTCCGGTCTGAAAAGAAGCTGAAAAGCAAAATTCGTGCGGTCAAAAAGCTTCTGGCCAGAAAATCACAGCCGGAGCTCGTCGTGACGAAGAAAAATGCCGTCGAAGAACCGCAAGTCCATGCAGAAGAAAGCGTGAAAAGCTCCGTTGCCATGGAATAGGCGACGGCCTGCTTCCCGTTTTTTCCGGCCTGTTATGTACGCAATCCTCCGGGGGGATCACCTTCCTTGACCATCCGCGAGTTCCCACCTGCGAATTCAGTTGCATCATATACTCATGGCGCTATATATTCCTCGTTTTCGACTCGTTGCCGATTCAGGACTTCAGGAGCAGGATAGCAGCATGAGAACAGTGAATGAACAGTACGCCGCACTTCAGCACACAGCAGCCAGCTTCGGGCAGGAGCATATCTTCAGATTTTGGGATTCTCTTTCCAGCCAGCAACGCAGCAATTTTTTACAACAGATCGAAAATATCGATTTTTCTGCTTTGCAGGGACTGTTTGAGCAGTACATCGGTGGCGACAGGACAGCCGTTGAAGGCAAACTTGAGCCGGTAAAACCGATCCCGATCGCCCGCGATGCGACCGGCCGAAAGGAACGCGCGCGCATGCGCCAGGCCGGCGAAGAAAAGCTGCGTCAGGGCAAAGTCGGGGCATTGCTGGTCGCCGGCGGCCAGGGCAGCCGGCTGGGCTTTGATGGCCCAAAGGGCAAGTTCCCCATCACACCGGTGAAGAATAAAACCCTGTTCCAACTGCATGCGGAAAAATTACTCGC